>NZ_JAUBUE010000105.1:0-4650 GCF_036705305.1 Microcoleus sp. B3-D7
TGGTTAAATCTATACCTGCATTCATTTTGGCTATCCTCATCTCAAATATTGACTGCTAAAAATTAATGTGCGCCTCTATGTGTAAGGGTTAAAGGCGGCTATCGCATAATTAACTTCATCCGTTTGTAGGCAATGAGATCGTAAACTCCGTCCCTTCTCCTAATACAGAATTTACCTCGATTGTACCGCCGTGTTTTTCAACCACAATCTGCCGTGCGATCGCCAATCCCAACCCCGTGCCTTTACCCACACCTTTAGTTGTAAATAAGTGGTCAAAAATCTGACCTTTTATCTCCTCTGATATCCCTGGCCCGTTGTCATAAATGCGAATCGTCACCCACTCCTTAGACTGTCTTTCGGTGCGAATCGTAATGCAATTGGCTGGGGCTTTAATCTTCTCTAAACTCCGTTCCCGATTTGATTCTTCCAGTGCATCAATGGCATTTGCCAATATATTCATAAACACCTGATTTAATTGTCCGGGGAAGCAATCCACTGAGGGCAAGTTCCCGTACTCTTTCACAACTTCAATCGCTGGACGCTGTTCGTTTGCTTTCAATCTGTGTTTGAGAATCAAAATCGTACTGTTAATTCCGTCATGAATATTGAAAGGCACTTTGTAATCTTTGTCGGCTCGGGAGAAGGTACGAAGACTGGTGCTGATGCCTTGGATGCGATCGCACCCGATTTGCATCGAATTCAACATTTTGGGTAAATCTTCTAAGAGATATTCGATATCGCTCTCTTCAGCTTTTTCTTCAATCTCCTCACCCGGACTGGGAAATTTTTCTTTATAGAGTTGCAAGTATTCTGTAATATCTTTGACGGCGGCGATCGCTTCATGAATATTACCAGAAATAAATCCGACTGGATTATTAATTTCATGGGCAACTCCGGCTACTAAATTCCCCAACGCCGACATTTTTTCGCTCTGCACTAATTGCAGTTGAGATTGTTCCACCTGGTGAGCGTAGTCCTGGGCTTGCTGATACAGTCGCGCATTTTCTAGGGAAATGGCAGCCTGAGTGCAGAGGAAGTTGAGGATGAGGAGACGATCGCGAGTAAACACTCCTTTTGTCGAGCTATGTTCGAGATACAGTATCGCAACTAAGTTCCCGCGATCGAGAATCGGAGTACATAGCATACTCTGAGAGTGATACTGGAGCGTACAGTCATTCATTAAACCCGGAATATCGGTTTTGCCACCTTCAATAACCACAGTTTCCAGGGTGTGTTTGACATAATAAACCAGCTTGAGCGGAATCACCGCCGAGCCATTTATAGGCTGGGTTTGCAGCAGGGTAGTGGGTGTCTGGTTATCTGGATTGATGTGAGTTATTGCCCGGATTTGCCATTCATCCTGATGGGGGAGTAGCAAAGCACAAGTTTCGGCGCCCGAAGTTTTTAAAATAATTTGGTTGAGGGTGTCGAGTAATTCATCAAGCTGAATTTTACTGGATAAAGCTTGAGCAGCTTGCACAATAGATGCGAAATCTAGGGCCTCGGAAATACTGGTGCTGCTATTACTGGAAGTCTGCGAAGAGTGGCTAATCGTTGCTAGCGTCTCTAGAGGATTAAAGCGGAGTTTGGGCTGATTCAGGATGGGATGAAGTAATTGGGGATAGAGTTGTTCTAGGTGTTCAACCTTCGCTAGTGCACCCCAACGGGCATAACAGTAATATGCTTCCTGCATATAGCTGGCGGCAACTTTTTCTTTGCCCCACTCCCAGTAGAATTTGGCAGCTAATTCGTTGGCTAATCCTTCCTCTTGGATAAAACCGTTTTCCTTGGCTCCTTTAATTGCTAGATCGTAAAATTCTAGAGCTTCTGTTTTGCGAGCAAGAACGCGATTTTTTTCGGCTTCAACTAAATGATATTTGTGCAAGTAATTCATGGGGCCATAATCTGCCCAGTCTTTGAGCTTGGCTTGATTTTCTTCCATTCGCTGCCATCGCGGCTCTGACTGGGACATCGATTCACCAGGAGTGGCCAGCAGGTTCAGAGAATCATAGAAGTAGAAGATCGGTTCAACAATACTTCCCATCCCTCCAGCCAAATAGTGTCGCGTTTGAGCGGCATCGTGTTCTGCTTTAGCAAAGTCTTCCAACCAGTAATTCAATGTGAATCGATACAAGTAGAAGAAGGATAGTCGGTAAAAATCGACTTTGGCCTGAGCCAGGACTTCTTCTTCATAGTCATCCTGGCGTAAAGGAATCTCGTCCTCTGACTGACCCAAGAGAATTTGAGCCGCCTGCAAGTAGGCCAACACACAGTTTGCTGCTGTGACTTGGTGGAGGTCGCACAACTGTTGGTAATAGGCGCGAATTTGCGGTTCGAGTTCAGCTAGCGGTTGACCGTACCAATAAGCATTGAAACAGTACAACTGGGCGTCGTAGCCCATAAATTCTAGATTGCCGGTTTCTAATCCAGCTTGATAGCCATCGAGAAGAATCGGCAGCGTTTCTTGCAGGTGGATCGTCCAAGAACCCACATATGCCCCCATTAACATGGCGGTTGCGGCTCGAATGTTTTTGGCATCGGGTTCTAAGGCGAGTTGGTATCCTAATTGCCCAAACTGAGGCACCATTGTCATGTCGCCCCACAGCATCCTCAGTTGGAAGGCGTAACCCACGTAGCAAAAAGCCGAAACCGGACTATTGCCAAATTGAATGGACAGCTTGGCTTGGAGCGCCACTACCAGGAAATAGAGCTTTGTTCCTGACATATAACAGACGGGTGTCAGCCGAGCCGCATTTTGCATAATGGCTAATTGCTGGGGATCGGTCATTTTCGGCAGATGAATGAATGACTCAATGGAGCGACCCTCAATTAGGGCATCAATTTCTTGCTTCACCTGCCGAATATCGTCTAGGGTTGGTTCATCTGGTAAGTTTACGCCTAACATTTGGAAGACCGATTGACCGATCGCGATCGCCTCGACAAATTTATTGTGGGCGACCAATGCCTGGATTTTGACTTGGTAAACTTGCACCTGTTCTAAAGGTGTTTTCGCACGATCGATCACGGCTTCAATCCACTGGTGCATTTGCTCAAAATCGCCGGCTAAAAAAGCCACCTCGGCAGCTAAGTCGTGCAGGGATAGGGTCATTTCGTAATGCCGTTCCCAAGCGTCTGTTCCCAGCAGTTGCAGCCCCACTGTGGCATATTCGCGGGCTGCTTGATAGGCAGTTGCCGATCTCGCTTTGCGGCAAGCAATCAGGTTGAGTTGGGCGAGTTCCTCCCTTTCCTGTTGTTCTACAACCAGCGTCGTGCCGTAGTTCAACTGATTGACTAATTCAAAAATGCGTTCTTCTCTGGCTTCTGCTGAAATTTGTTGCAGCAGTAGTTGCCCGATTTGATAATGGGCGATCGCGCGTTCTGCTTCCGGAATCAAAGAATAAGCGGCTTGTTGGACGCGATCGTGCAAGAAGCGATAGGCAACCGTTTGAGAAGTACCTCGATCGATCTTTTCTTCTTCCCCTACATAAAATTTATAAATCTCACTCTGAGGTAAAACAAAACCTTCCTGTAAAGTTTTCCACAAAGCCGTTGCCGTTCCCGTCTCCGAGATTTCCGAAACAATTGCTAATGTTGTCAGATCGAACTGATTGCCAATGCAAGCTGCTAATTTTAAAACATCCTGACTTTCAACTGGCAATTTCTGTAATTGCTGCGCCATGAATTCAACTACATCATCCGTCAGTGCTGCTTCGGTAATTTTGCTAATATCGCACTGCCAATATCCTGCTTTAATATCAAAAATAATCAACTCATCTTGATGCAATGCCTTGAGAAACTGCGTCGCAAAAAATGGGTTTCCTTTTGTCTTCTTATACACCAACTCCGTCAGCGGTTCTGCTAAGTTAGGAGAACAATTCAGCGTATCTGCTACTAATTGATTCAAACTGGTTCGAGCCAGAGGTGCTAGTGTGATGGTATTTACTATTGCCCCGATTTTTGTGACTTCATCTAAAGTCAACATTAAGGGATGGGCAGCAGAAACTTCATTGTCTCGATAGGCTCCAATTAGTAGCAGGTGACTGGACTGGGATTCACCTATGAGCAACTGCATCAACTTTAAAGATGCCGAATCAGCCCACTGCAAATCATCCAGAAACATCACTAAGGGATGCTCTTTTGTGGTAAAAACAGAGATAAATTTTTGGAACAGCAAATTGAACCGATTTTGAGCAGCCATCCCTGACAATTCTGGGGCTGGGGGTTGTTGTCCGATAATGCGTTCTAGTTCAGGAATGACTTCAATAATGACTTGTCCGTTGTCACCAAGGGCTTCGAGAATTTGAGTTTTCCATGCTTGGAGTTGGAGCTCGCTTTCACTGAGCAATTGTGTCATTAAATCGCGGAATGCTTGCACAAATGCCGAAAAGGGAATATTGCGATTGAACTGGTCAAATTTACCTTTAATGAAATAGCCATGCTGTCGGACAATGGGTTTTTGAACTTCATTAACCACAACGGTTTTTCCTATGCCGGAAAAGCCTGCAACGAGCATCATTTCGCTGTTGCCTTGTGCTACTCGTTCAAAGGCTTCTAAAAGTTGCTGTATTTCTCGTTCTCGACCGTAGAGTTTTTCGGGAATCAGGAAGCGATCGCATATATCTCGCGTTGCTAACTCAAATGTTTCAATCT
>NZ_JAUBUE010000044.1:0-52657 GCF_036705305.1 Microcoleus sp. B3-D7
CCGAGGGCTTTTTTAAGCTTCAAATGCTTGTCAATAATTTAACTCGTTCAATTTTTCAAAACCTCAATATCCCTTATTTCCACTTTTCCTCTGCGTAGAGTGACAAAAAAGGGTTATTATTAGAAGCTTTATCTTATTTTGCGGATATGAGTTGAGCGGCATTCAGGGCATTTCCTAAAAAATCGCCTTATTATCCCTCAATACTCCGGACAGTTTTTGGAACGAGACTACAAGCTTACGCGGCGCAAGGAGCATAAATAAAGTCCAATTAAATACAACGAGCTGGGTGGAGCTGACATTGATTTAATTATCCACAGTGCCTCAAAGTCCTACAGAATAAGCCATTGGGTCATATAAAAACTGTCCGGACTATTGATCCCTCATGAACTCATATTGTAATTCCGCAACGCTTTAAATTACTATTTTTAACCAACTTTCTCCTCTAAACTGTCTTTTTTTTGTTCGAGATCTGTCGATACAAATAGTCGAGGTAGTAAAAGTCCAGACCTAGTTTTGTAGTCGGCAAATTCAGGATATCGTTCGAGTGAACGATCTTTTTTTATCATGTTAGGAATAAACATACCAGCAATAAAAGCTGCCAGAATTAAAAAAGGTAGCCAGTGCTGAACTAGCATCGCAAACGATCCGTAGATGAAAATTTCTCCTAAGTAATTCGTATTGCGCGCTCTGGCAAAAAATCCTTCAGTTATTAGTCCCGAACGGTACTTAAGGGTGTAATACTTCTGCGCATCACTACTATAGTGTAGAAAGACACCGATGATATTTAGGGAAATTGCTGCTGCCACTAAAGGCAGAGGTGGTTGTGAGCCACTGCTAATCAAAATAAAAGGTGCTACCCAATAGAGGCTAACTAACACAAAGCCGAATATTCCCATTCCGAAAGAGATTTCTTGTTCCCACTGCTTATCTGGATATATCTGGCTTTTGAGCAGCCACAACAAACCATAAGTACCGTGCAGAGCGAGATAAACCCAAGCACCAAAATTAAAATTTTGGTAAATGAGCATCAGTGTCAAAATAAATGGAAAGCTGAGTCCTTTGTGCAGATTGATAAAGTGCTTGACTTTCATAGCTTTTGCTAATCTCTATCTAGTAAAGTCTATCTCTATTTATATTACACTTTTTTAGATATAACTACTTATCACGAGCAAACTTATCAACCTGCTTCTATTTGGCCTGACGCGGTAACAAGCAACTTGAAAGCGTGACCGGAGGGCGCTCGTTCGTTTATTTGACAGCTCCGGCTCTCGGCTTAACAAAGAAAATCGATCGCGCTCTCAGTACCGAAAGAATGTTGCGCGGATCACCCGCGACGAAAGCTTAATCAATGATTTCTCTAATCGGGCGAGCGCTACTCCACAAGTTCAGTCCTGGACGCATCAACAGCAAGAAAGTGGGTTTTTTACCGTTTCTGGGGCTGTAACAAAGTATTTTGTGAAAAACCCGGTTTTTGAGTACCGGTGAGTAAGCCCTAAGTATTGTTAAATTCCGTTTGAGTCGCGAATTGGCCCGTTGTAATCGACTCTCACCCTCCCATCTTGGGAAACCGTAACAACCGTTTCTACAGTAAAGACAGACGAACCAGGCTTGGAACCCTTAAAAGTAAAAGTCCAAGTTCCATCGCCATTGTCAACGAACGGCGATTCCTTAGAAGTACCGTGCATAGAAGCTTCAGCTCGATAGTTGCCTAAACCCCCATTAGCCCTTTCTGCTGTTTGACGAGCTAAGTTTTTTGCCCGATTGAGTTCGATATTATTGTTGATCGCTCTCACGCCGTCGGTCTCATATTCAGGAGCAGGATTAGCATTACTCAAGGAGGGGGAGACTCCAACGGCTAAAGTTGAGAGCGCTACCAGACAAGCAAGTCGAATGTTTAGTTTCATAATACAAACTGATTTATAGTTTGATAAAGTCTACAACACTTGCCCGAAAAAACCCGGTTGAATTTTCACTTTTTAATTTTCACTTGTGAATCTGCTGGCGTTTCCCCACCGTTCAAATAGCGGTAACTCATCCGAGAAATCTCCCGAATCAATGTTTGAGCAGGCTTCTCGGTTTCCGGCGAATGCTTCACCATCACCGCCACCAAATAACGCTTACCGTTCGGCAAATCCACCATCCCCGCATCCGCTAGCATTGTATCAATGTTGCCGGTTTTGTGAGCAATAACTGAATCTTCGCCTAAACCTTTCGGCAGCAAAGAATCATTTTTAGTTTGGCGCATGATTTGCAAAATGCGATCGCGCGATTTCACCGATACCAAATTACCCCGATCGATCTGGGCTATGATATTAATCAAATCCTTCGGACTGGTAGTATTAGTTCCCTCCAAATCTGGCAAATTATTACGCAGAACCGTGGTACTCAAACCCCAATTTGCAAAATGCTGATTTAAAACCTCAGCACCTCCCAACAACTCAATCATCATATTCGTCGCTGTATTGTCGCTGACAACAATCATCTTTTCGGCCACTTCCAAAGCCGAATACTTCTTACCCGGAGAGTCGTCTTGCATCTCCCCAGAACCGCCAACTATGTGTTCGGACTTCAGCGTCAGCATCTGATCTAACTGCACTTTGCCCTCATCTACTGCTTGGAAAAAAGCTACTAAAATTGGCACTTTAATCGTGCTAGCTGAAGCAAAAGCAGTATCGCCATTAAAATTTAGGTAGCTTCCAGTATCTAAATCGACTAAAAATATTCCGGTTGTCAAACTAGGATTTTCTGTTGCTAAAACCTGAACTTGGGTTTTCAAAGCTCCTAATTCTTGAGTCAGTTGCAGCGCTTCAGGGGTCGCGGGTGCAGCAGATGCGCTATCGGCTGGGTTGTTCTCCCCTGTAGTGGTTTGTTCTTCTGCCGCTACAGTCGATGCTCGACTTACAGCATTCACCACCGACAGCAGCGTCCCGCAAATCACCGCTATCCCAACTCCCAAAATCAGCAAGCGAGTAGCGTAGACCAACGGCGGCACGCTCGCAGATGCTGGTCGTTTACCCGGCCTCTGGCTTGCTTGTGGGCGCGGTTTAGGCAGGGGGTTTTTTTTGGCATCTGGGGGGATTACCGTGTCTGGAATGCGGACTGGGGGCGAACTGGGACGACTTCCACGGGTTGCAGGGGGGCTGGTCTTTGGGAGCTGGCTGTTGGGATTGCTGGCGATCGAACTTACATTTTCCCGCTCCAGAGTCGGGTCGGGAAACTCAAACATATCGACAGCAGCGAGGCCTTTTTTGCGCGGTTGGCGAGTCTTCGACTGCTGAGTTTTGCTGGTTCTGGGTTTTCTCGGGTTAATTGCCGATCGGGGATCGGATAAAAAGTCTTGTGTAGTAAATTCTTCCGAAGATGTGGGAGAATTGGCTCCATTTCTGCTGCCGCGGCCCTGTTGCACTGGCAAAGTCGCAGGTTCGGGCGATCGAATTTCTGAATTGCCGTTTTGCGGTTGCGGAGGGCGGCGGCGGCCCGAGTTGCCAGACTGACTTGCTTTGCCGGACTTAGGCTGCTTTGAGCCGGAGTTGGGAGAGGATATCGAGGATATCACCGATAATATCGATCCTTTGGGAAACCGCTCTGCCACGTCTTACTCCTTCATCACTAATGTAAAGTTCAAGTTTAAGATTTTTCAGCTTGCCAGCCAATCAATTTTAGATTTTAGATTTTAGATTTACCCCAGACGCTGCATGGTATCAGCAACCCGGTTTATTGCTCGCAAATTATCCCAAAGCTGAGGTTTTTAGTCAAGAAACCCGGTTAGGAAGGTGACAAGTGGGGGCAGGAAAGTTCTCTGTGAAAAAAATCCTCAATCTCACATCCCCAATTATCAGCATTTCTCCTAGCTATCCGTTGGATTTTCCGGCAACGCCCCATCCAGAGTATCAAAATTTGTCTCTCGTTGGTAAGTTTTGATTGCCCATTCTGTTTGGCGGAGGACGCCCCGCAGCATGGCGACTTCATCCACTGTCGGATAGGCTCTGTTATACAAACGCCGAAATTTTTCCATCCGGCTTGCTGCTGTGTGCTGCTGCAAATATCCTATTTTTAACAGCAAAGTTTCTAGTTGCTGGTAATATCCCTCTAAATTTTCCAAGGGAGCCGATTCCTTCTGGCCACTGACAACTGACAACTGACAACTGACAACTGACTTGTATAGTTCGTAACAGCAGATAGCGACAGCTTGGGCGAGATTTAGGGAAGTGTAGGCATCGCTGCTAGGAATGCGGATCAGGCGTTGAGCGCGGTTTAACTCGGCATTGGTCAAGCCGCAGTCTTCTCGGCCGAAAATGAGGGCACTGGGGGCTTCAAGGAGCCAAGGCAAGGCATCTGCGGGTTCTTCTAGTTGTGTTGGCAACGATCGACAATCATCCCCTGTAGTTGCGATCGCTCTGACACACCCAACCAAAGCAGCCGGCAAACTCTCGACTACTTTGGCCGTTTCCAATATGTCGGCGGCGCGAACTGCCATCAGTCGGGCCTCTTCCCCTAAATAATCGCATTGGGGATTTACCAAAACTAATTGGTGCAAACCCATATTTTTCATGACGCGGGCAACAGAACCGACATTCAATGGGCCTGCAGGTTCGACTAAGACTATTCGGATGTTGGCGTCGGCCGTTTCGAGCATTTAATTTAGGAAGAAGGAAGAAGGAATACGGAAGAAGGAAGAGGCAATAATAGCAAGGGTTTCAGCAATCAAGAATGTCTGTTCCACAAGCAAATTATTTCCTTACAAACAGAATTTTGGGCTTGTTCGACAACAAATTGAATCTTGTGGGAAAGGCCGGAAAGCCTGTTCCTAAAAATGGTACAAGATGTGAGTTAGTAATTTACTTTCCAAATTAGCATGGCTAAGCAACGAGCGAAATCTGATTTACCGACAAAAATGTGCCCGGTGTGCGATCGACCTTTTACTTGGCGCAAAAAATGGGCGGACTGCTGGGATGAGGTCAAATACTGCTCCGAACGTTGTCGTCGCCGCCGTTTGGCGGCTCAAGATTAAGAATTTAGGGCAAGTTGCTCGATCAAAGCTAAGATTGCAAAGGAAAAATTTTAGGTTATTAGGTTATAAATTATGGCATCGCAACAAGTGCAACCAAAGTTAGTTATTCACGGCGGTGCGGGCAGTTCTCTACATAGTAAAGGCGGAATTGAGGCGGTGCGGAAATCGCTTTACGATGTTTTGGAGGAAGTTTATCCGCTGCTGAAAGACGGTGCAAGTGCCGTAGATGCAGTGGTGCGGGGCTGCCAATTGTTGGAAGATGACCCGCGATTCAATGCCGGTACTGGTTCTGTGGTGCAGTCGGACGGTCAAATTCGGATGAGTGCTTCGCTGATGGATGGTTTGATGCAGCGTTTCAGCGGGGCGATTAATGTTTCTCGCGTTCAACATCCGATCGAACTTGCTCAATTTTTGCAGCATTCGGACGATCGAGTTCTCTCTGATTTTGGTTCGGCGGAATTGCTGCGAGAACTTCAATTGCCGATTTACGATCCGATGACGGATTTGCGTTTGCACGAGTGGATGCAGGAACGCCAAGGCAATTTTAGTAAAGCAATGGCTGACGTGGTTGCCGAACCGGCCGGTGTGGGTACGATCGGAGTCGTAGCTTTGGATGTGCATGGACGCTTGGCTGCTGGGACTTCGACTGGTGGCAAGGGTTTTGAGCGGATTGGGCGGGTTAGCGACTCGGCGATGCCGGCGGGAAATTACGCCGCTGGAAGTGCGGCGGTAAGCTGTACGGGGATTGGCGAACACATTATGGACGAGTGTTTGGCCGCGCGAATTGTGATTCGGGTAACGGATGGTTTGAGTTTAAAAGCTGCTTTTGAGCGTTCTTTTACTGAAGCTGACGAACGTCAACGGGATTTTGGCGCAATTGGAATTGATGCTAGCGGGGCGATCGCTTTCGGCAAAACTAGCGAGGTGATTTTGGGTGCTTTTCACAACGGTATGCAAATGGGCGACACTTTGGAAATGAGCAAGGGAACGCTGATTTTCATTGCTTAAAAAGCCGATATAAATTGTCAGTCTGCGGTTCAGATACCCGACTTTTTGAAGAATTCGGGTATCTCGATCTGCGTTAGTTTTATATTAAATCCGGTGCCATCATAATTGATATTACCCACAGTCAGGACATGGCGCCCTGTCCTTTCCATACAATTAATCTGGGGGCTAAGCTGTTAGCCCACATTCCGCAGGTAGCACGATAGTCAGGGAATTTTTTCAATTGAGATGGCACCGCAGCTCAATAGAGAAGATAATATTTACGGCAAGGAGCGCCAAAGAATTGGATAATCCAAAATCGTTCTTGCGTCAGATTGGTAATGTGCTTGACATGATTAATTGTGGGTGCATCTCAGTTTTTCAAATCCCTGAAAAAATAGCTCAAATGAAAAAGCTAGTAAAACCGTAAAAAACGATGAGGCAAAGAAAATGACACCCGAAGATAAACAGCAGCTAAAAGCATACTTAAAAGGGGCAGCAGAAATTCTTTACAGAAATACAGAGCCAACGGAACTCTCAAGTTTTGAAAGTATCGAAAAATCTCTACATCAGAAAATGTTAGAAGAAGTAGGGCCCGAACTAGCTACCTTTTTTTTTCAACAGGATCAGGAATTAAAACCGGAAGACGCCACACCGTAAAATCATTAGTCGGGTTGCTGAATATTACAGACAATCAGGCGGAATATTTGGGGTTAAAGCCTTATAGTCAACTCAGTCCAATGATAGAAAAGTGTGCTCTGATAATCAGTGCCAACGAGTCTTATCAAAAAGGAGAAAAAGATTTAGAAACATTCACAGGAATCCGAGTCGCTCATAGTATATTGCAAAGAATGGTAAAGCTCCAAGATTTTGAATTACCTACATCTAAACTAGGAGTTCAATAAATCACATTAGATGGAGGAAAAGTTAGGCTACGTAACGAAAAAAATGGTGAAGCCTGTTATTGGAAAGATTATAAAGCGGTATGTTTAGATAATTTTTATGGCGGAGCATTTTTTCAAAACAATCAAGATTTAATTGATTGGAGTAATAGCCAAAAATTGCTGCATCCTATATATTGTATAGGAGAGGGGCATCCCGGAATTTGGAACCTCTTTCAAGAAATAGGAGGTCCTGAACAAAGACAAGAAATCTTAGATTGGTATCATCTGAAAGAAAATCTCTATAAAGCGGGGGGTTCACTGAAACGATTAAAGCAAGCAGAAAATCTGTTGTGCTCAGGTCAAGTCAATGAAGTTATCAATTTATTTAAAGAGTTGAAAAGAAAAGGATTTAACACCTTTTGCAATTATTTAGAGTTCCATCGCAACCCAATAGTTAACTACCGATACTATAGCAAAACCATTTGATTTGTAAACAATCGATTCAATGATCACAAGCGTTTCAAGTAGTTCTACATTCATGACTCAAATAGACTTGCTATATAAAGAAGAATCTTTAAGTTCTACCGGTTCTGGAACAGTGGAATCAACGATTAAACGAATTGGACTGAGGGTGAAACTATCGGGAGCGCAGTGGAATATCGAGAGTGTTTCATCTATCCTTTCTCTGCGCTGTGCTTATCTCAACGGTCAACTTTCAATTTGATGTATTTGCCAAAGTGAGATGCACCCGGTAGAACAGGATGAGATTTAGAATTTCACGCTCTTGATGTCCTTCGCAACAAATATTTTTCATGATCACCCAGAAGATCTCCTTATTTAACACATCGAAAATACTCATACAATAACTACTCTGATAATTTTTATGAGTTACAGTCCCGAGATAACTATCAGTAGAAAGAGTTGAAAGAGGCAGCTATCTCTGCGGTGAATGCTACCTCCCTATTCCGAAATAAATCTAACAGCAACCGCCGCCGTGATAATGCCACGTCGAATCAGTAATTAACACTTTATCGGGCATCAATCCCCCCAACTTCCCAGCAGTTTTATCGCACACCGCCGCCGGAACTCCCCGCTGCAAAACGTGACCTGCCCCGTCATCAAAGAGATCTTCAGACCCCGTATAAATCGCCGTCTTGCCAGTGAAAATGCAAGCTCCGTCATCCGGTACCTCCACTTTAAAAGACACCGAATCCAGGCTTTCTAACAGCAAATCCCCATCCAATTGATAATTGTGTTTGTCCAGCAATCGGTAAGGACGGCGCGCCCGCACTTCGACTTGCCCAAAACCAACGTCTACAAGGTGTTGAACGTATTCTGCGTATGTCAAAGCGCCGGACAAACACAGGGCACGCAAGCGTTGGTCTTCCTTCAAATGCTGCGGAATGGGGCGAGTTGCGATCGGATCGCTCATCAACAATCTGCCACCCGGTTTTAACACCCGATAAGTCTCTTTTAATGCTTTAGCTAAATCGGCTGGTTCAAAGATATTAAACAAGCAGTTTTGAGCGACAACATCTACAGAAGCATCCGGCACTGGCAACGCAAAAGCATCGCCTTCACAAATTTCTACAAAACTCGGATCAAACCAATCATTTTCGTGGGCGGCTATTTGCAAGTTTCGTGCAGCTGCATCTCGCATTGCTGGAACCGGATCGACGGCAATAACCGCTCCTTTATGTCTAGAAAAATATGCAAATTGTAGTGCTTCCAATCCGCCGCCGACGCCTACATAAAGCACGAAGGGATTGCCGACAAGTTCGGCGGCGTGAACGGTTGTGCCGCAGCCGTAATTCATTTCTTGCATTTGTTCGGGAATTTTTAATCCTGGCAATTGCAAGGGACTGCTTTGGACGCAGCAAAGTCCGATTTGGGGTGTTTCGGCAACATCACTGTAGAATTTGGCTGCTGTTTCGAGGTAGGTCATTTTTTAGTGTCCTAATTTTTTATTTTTGACCGCCGATGTAGGCAGATTTACGCGGATCAACGCAGATGAATGCAGAAAGTTTTCGTTAGGTGGCAAATTCGACTTTTTGTTCGGATTTGGGCTGATTTTCGGGTTCGGAAACGGTTGTTTCGCGAGGGGCTAATTCGCTGTTTGGCTGGCTAGGAGTCTCAGCGGCAACAGGTGGCGTTGGCGGTACAAGATTGGGAGACGGTTCTGGTATCGCGGGAGCGACTACTTTTGGTACTGGAGCTTTTTGTGTTATTTCTGGCAGGGTTGGTGGCTCTGAAGGATTAGCAGGTTGCGGTTCTTGACGCAAGAAGTTGCGGAACCGATTGTAGTATCCTTTATATTCCTGTTTCTTTGGTTGGCTAGATGCTGTTGGTGTCGGTTCTATTACTTGAACTGGAGCAACAACTTTGGGGGTTTCTAACTGTGGAGTTGCTGTCGGCGTCGGTTGTATTACTTGAACTGGAGCAACAACTTTGGGGGTTTCTACCTGTGGAGTTGCTGTCGGTGTCGGTTGTATTACTTGAATTGGTTCTACAACTTTCGGCGCTTCGAGTTCGGGGGTTGCTGTCGGTGTTGGTTCTATTACTTGAATGGGAGCAACTGCGGGAGCGACTGTTGGCTCTAAGCTGGGTTCGGTAACAGGGGTTTCTGGAACCGGAGGTGAGGGTGGGACAACTGGTGTTTTTTCTAATGCAGGTGTCGGCGTCGGTTCCGGGGTTGGGGTTGGTGTCGGTTCGGGGGCTTGGTAGGTGCGATCAACTATAGCGCGAGTTTCTGATGTTGTTAGTTCGCCCCGCACTAATTTTGAAAGAGTGTCTTGGCCGAGCGGTTGGTAATTTATCAGTCTGGCTGTATTATTAAAGGCGTTTTTGACGATATTTCCGCGTTCGTCAATTAATTCTAGCTGTACCCAGTTTTTCCCTGATTTGAATCCTTTAAGATATATAGGTTGCCACTGGTCGATCGCAAAGCTTTCGCCGTTGACTGTGGCTCGAATTTTCCAATCGAGTATTTCATCTTGGGAATTTTCTTGCGCCACTTCGTGCGGCGGGGCATTTGTCAAGTAAAAGTCGAGCAGGATGGGTTCTGCGCCGTAGCTGCCTTGGGGGCTGTTGTACGTTAATAGGGGCAATGTTCGATCGGGATTATTGTCGTCTGTTTTGGTAAAAACGTGAAAGGTGGTTTGAGCCGCGGCACCTTCGTTTTTAAAGCTTTCTTCCCAAGGGCGAGCGGCGAACACCTGCAGGGTATGGGTTCCGGGTTCTAAGTCGGACAGCGTTAAAGGTTGGTTGATGTCGTAAACTGCTGCATAAGGTTGGTTGTCTAATAAAACTTGCACATGGGGGCCCAAACCCAAGTTTGCATTTTTGAAAATGGGCAAGTCCTTCACTTGGAACTGAACAGACACATTTATATCCTGAAGCACTTCGTCAGGTTTTGGATTCAAAATACTAATTTGAGGCTGGTAGATTTCTAGAGCCTGACGCAGTTGTTGAATGGCTTCTGGGGGAGAAACCTCTGAGATTTTGTTTACCTGGGCGGTAGCTGAGCCGCTCTTGTTCCCTGATTTGGGCAATTCGGAATGGCCCGCGCCACAACTTGCTAAACCCAAAATTAATACTGCTACTGCAAACAATGCCAGCAGCCTGCCTGCAACCGTTCTGTGCCAATTGATCCCAATCACGCAACCATACTCCTAGAAGCCTTCTCATAGGGAACTATAGCCCAAAAATGAATTTAGTATTGGGGAATTGCAGCTCATGAATTCCAAAGGCTCCTAGGAGGCAGGATTGAGGCAGCAGCGGGCAACCCATCATCTCCCACTCTTAATTCCCGCAGCCTTTTTCCCAAACATATATCTACAAATGAGTATTCCTAAATTACTTTATCTTTGAGTTTTGTAAAGTTAATGGCAGTACCCCTTGACTTTTTCGAGGGACTGTGGGATTTAAAGGCGTTATTACATCAAGAATTGAGCCTTTTTTAAGTATTGTTAACAAGCGATTAATACTCCTCTAGCAAGCTTATAATTCATAAAACTCCCTCAAAAGGAGCAGCCGTATCAAGTCTGAATCAAGGATGCGATCGGCGGCTCATCTGGAGAGAAGAGTTTGCAGTACCCAGTCACATTGTTAGCGACACTGGGAAACTGGCTTCTTCACAGAAGCAAAATGCTTGGGGAGACGATGCACCTGCGTCTAACTCTGCAAAGAGTAAAGTGTAGTGCAGTGTCGGCTTTTTCGAGAATCCCCCGCCTCATCAAGCGCGGGGAGTGTCCGGTACAGTGTTCAGTTCTCGTTCCTTGTCTTACCGAGAGGAGAGTCTTCATGACCATTAGTCCTCCAGAGCGAGAGGTAAAAGCTAGGGTAGTAGTCGATAAGAATCCGGTTCCAACTTCCTTCGAGAAGTGGTCAAAACCAGGTCATTTCGATCGCACTCTAGCTAAGGGGCCAAAAACCACCACTTGGATTTGGAACCTCCACGCTAACGCTCACGACTTTGACAGTCATACAAGTGACTTAGAAGACGTTTCGCGCAAAATCTTTAGCGCTCACTTCGGCCACTTGGCAGTAATCTTCGTGTGGATCAGTGGCGCATATTTCCACGGCGCTAAATTTTCCAATTACGAAGCTTGGCTGACAAATCCTACAGCCATCAAGCCCAGCGCTCAAGTGGTCTGGCCGATTTTTGGTCAAGAAATTTTAAATGCAGATGTAGGCGGCGGCTTTCACGGAATTCAGATCACCTCTGGTCTATTCCAGTGGTGGCGCGCCAACGGCATCACTAACTCATACCAGCTATATTGCACTGCGATCGGCGCCCTGGTAATGGCAGCTTTGATGCTATTTGCCGGTTGGTTCCACTATCACGTCCGCGCTCCGAAACTGGAATGGTTCCAGAACGTGGAATCGATGATGAACCACCACTTGGCTGTGTTGTTGGGCTGCGGCTGCTTGGGCTACGCGGGACAGCAAATTCACGTGTCGCTGCCAATCAATGCTTGCATGGACGCGATCGATGCAGGTTCACCGCTGACAGTCGGCGGCAAGCTGATCAAAACAGTTGCCGACATCCCCCTGCCGCACGAGTGGATTTTGACACCGGGCTTGATGGCTGACATCTACCCGAGTTTCGCTAAAGGTTTAACCCCCTTCTTCACCCTCAACTGGGGCGCATACACAGACTTCCTGACCTTCAAAGGCGGTCTGAACCCCACCACAGGCGGTTTGTGGCTGACTGATACAACACACCACCACTTAGCTTTGGCAGTGCTGTTCATCGTCGCTGGTCATATGTACCGGACGAACTGGGGCATCGGCCACAGCATGAAAGAAATCCTAGAGAACCACAAAGGCCCCTTCACTGGTGAAGGTCACAAAGGTCTCTACGAAATCCTGACTAATTCTTGGCACGCGCAACTCTCGATTAACTTGGCACTGATGGGCTCTCTGAGCATCATTGTTGCCCACCACATGTATGCGATGCCTCCGTATCCGTACATCGCGACAGACTACCCGACTCAGCTATCCCTGTTCACCCACCACATGTGGATTGGCGGATTCCTGATTGTTGGAGCAGCCGCTCACGGAGCAATCTTCATGGTTCGGGATTACGAACCCGCTGGAAATGTCAACAACTTGTTGGATCGCGTGATCCGGCATAGAGATGCGATCATTTCCCACCTGAACTGGGTTTGTATATTCTTGGGCTTCCACAGCTTCGGTCTGTACGTTCACAACGACACGATGCGGGCTTTCGGTCGTCCTCAAGATTTGTTCTCGGATACCGGGATTCAGTTGCGTCCGATATTTGCCCAGTGGGTGCAAAACATCCACGCTTTGGCTCCGGGCACAACAGCGCCTAATGCTACGGAAATCGTTAGCCACGCTTTTGGCGGCGGTGCAGTAGTCGTCGCCGGCAAAGTAGCGATGATGCCGATCGAGTTGGGTACGGCGGATTTCATGATCCACCACATCCACGCTTTCACCATTCACGTTACAGTCCTGATTCTTTTGAAAGGCGTGTTGTTTGCACGCAGTTCTCGCTTGGTTCCTGACAAAGGCAACTTGGGCTTCCGGTTCCCTTGCGACGGCCCCGGCCGTGGCGGCACCTGCCAAGTTTCTGGTTGGGATCACGTGTTCCTAGGCTTGTTCTGGATGTACAACTGCATCTCGATCGTGATTTTCCACTTTAGCTGGAAAATGCAGTCGGACGTGTGGGGAACAGTATCGCCAGACGGCACAATTTCTCACATTACCGGTGGCAACTTCGCACAAAGTGCGATCACGATTAACGGCTGGCTGCGGGACTTCCTTTGGGCGCAAGCTTCTCAGGTAATTCAGTCCTACGGTTCGGCACTGTCGGCCTACGGTTTGATGTTCCTAGCTGGACACTTCGTCTTCGCCTTCAGCTTGATGTTCCTGTTCAGCGGCCGTGGCTACTGGCAAGAACTGATTGAGTCGATTGTTTGGGCTCACAACAAGCTCAAGGTAGCTCCGTCGATTCAGCCTCGTGCTCTGAGCATTATTCAGGGTCGGGCTGTGGGTGTAGCTCACTACCTCCTAGGAGGAATTGTCACTACGTGGGCATTTTTCCTAGCGCGAATCATTTCGGTAGGGTAAACTACCCCTAGGTTTTGGATTCTCGATTTGGGAGGAATCTCAAATCGAGAATCCAAACTCCGAACCGAATCCCTTCAATTTTGTTCAGGATTCAGGATTAATCAAGGCTTATGGCAACGAAATTTCCAAAATTTAGCCAAGACCTTGCCCAAGACCCGACCACACGGCGGATCTGGTACGGGATTGCCACAGCACACGACTTTGAAAGCCACGATGGCATGACCGAAGAAAATCTTTACCAAAAGATTTTTGCTTCTCACTTCGGCCACCTAGCAATCATTTTCTTGTGGACTTCGGGCAGCCTGTTCCACGTAGCATGGCAAGGTAACTTTGAACAGTGGATTAAAGACCCCCTAAACGTCCGCCCGATCGCTCACGCGATTTGGGACCCGCAATTCGGCGCTCCTGCTGTAGAAGCTTTCACTCAAGGGGGCGCTTCTAACCCGGTGGATATCTCTTACTCTGGTGTCTACCATTGGTGGTTCACCCAAGGGATTCGGACAAACGCCGACCTGTATCAAGGAGCTATCTTCTTGTTACTACTGGCGGCTGTCTTCCTGTTCGCAGGTTGGTTGCACCTCCAGCCCAAGTACCGCCCCAGCTTGTCTTGGTTCAAAAATGCTGAATCTCGCCTCAACCACCACTTGGCTGGTTTGTTCGGTGTCAGCTCTTTGGCTTGGACTGGTCACATGGTTCACGTTGCTATCCCCGAATCTCGCGGACAGCACGTAGGTTGGGACAACTTCTTGTCTACCCCGCCTCACCCGGCCGGTTTGGCTCCGTTCTTCACTGGTAACTGGGGCGTATACGCCGAGAACCCAGATGCAGCGAGCCATGTCTTCGGTACTTCCGAAGGCGCTGGAACCGCAATTCTGACTTTCTTGGGTGGCTTCCACCCTCAAACAGAATCCCTGTGGCTGACAGACATCGCTCACCACCACTTGGCGATCGCAGTTCTGTTTATCGTTGCCGGTCATATGTACCGGACTAACTTCGGTATCGGTCACAGCATCAAAGAGATGTTGGATTCTAAGGCTGGTTTGGTCGGCGGCAAGAGTGAAGGACAGTTCAACTTGCCTCACCAAGGCTTGTATGAAACCTACAACAACTCGCTGCACTTCCAACTGGCATTTCACCTCGCTGCTTTGGGCGTAATTACCTCCCTGGTAGCACAGCATATGTACGCGATGCCTCCCTACGCTTTTATAGGTAAGGACTTCACGACTCAGGCTGCGCTTTACACCCACCACCAGTACATTGCTGGATTCATCATGGTCGGCGCTTTCGCCCACGGAGCTATCTTCTTGGTGCGGGACTACGATCCTGAAGCAAACAAAGGCAACGTGCTCGATCGCGTGTTGCAGCACAAAGAAGCGATTATCTCTCACTTGAGCTGGGTGTCGCTGTTCTTGGGCTTCCACACTCTCGGCTTGTACGTTCACAATGACGTGGTAGTAGCTTTCGGTACTCCTGAAAAGCAAATCTTGATTGAACCAGTGTTCGCACAGTTCATCCAAGCTGCTCACGGCAAAGCTCTCTACGGCATGGACGTGCTGTTGTCTAACCCCGACAGCATTGCTTCTACCGCTTGGCCCAACTACGGCAACGTATGGCTCCCAGGCTGGTTGGATGCGATCAACAGCGGTACTAATTCTCTGTTCTTGGCGATCGGACCTGGCGATTTCTTGGTTCACCACGCGATCGCACTAGGCTTGCACACCACCACCTTGATCTTGGTCAAGGGCGCTCTGGATGCACGCGGTTCTAAGCTGATGCCGGACAAAAAAGACTTCGGTTATGCTTTCCCTTGCGACGGCCCCGGCCGTGGCGGTACTTGCGACATCTCTGCTTGGGACGCGATGTACCTGTCTGTATTCTGGATGTTGAACACCCTAGCTTGGGTAACGTTCTACTGGCACTGGAAGCACCTAGGCATCTGGCAAGGTAACGTGGCTCAGTTCAATGAGTCTTCTACCTACCTGATGGGCTGGTTCCGCGATTACCTCTGGCTGTATTCTTCTCAGTTGATCAACGGTTACAACCCGTATGGTACTAACAACTTGTCAGTCTGGGCTTGGATGTTCTTATTCGGACACCTTGTTTGGGCAACTGGTTTCATGTTCCTGATTTCTTGGAGAGGTTACTGGCAAGAGTTGATCGAGACTTTGGTTTGGGCTCACGAGCGCACTCCTTTGGCTAACTTGGTTCGCTGGAAAGACAAGCCTGTTGCTTTGTCGATCGTCCAAGGTCGTTTGGTTGGCTTAGTTCACTTTACTGTGGGCAACGTCCTCACTTACGCGGCCTTTGTAATTGCCTCGACAGCCGGGAAATTCGGGTAACTCTGAACTCTGGTTTCTAGGTAATTAAATGAAATCCCCTGCCTTCTGGCGGGGGATTTTTTTGTATAGCAGAAGGAAGTTCGGCAACGGATTGTGTAACGGATGGATGGAATAAGATCGATGGGTCGAAGCAAAATGCAGTTCGATTAATGTTCATCGGCGGGACAATGCGAAGTGGTTGGCTGAGTCTGTCAAGCCGGAATAAAAGTGCGATCGCAACTAAATTTGTGAGTTAGTCTGCTGGAACGAAGTCATGACACAGTGGTATAAGGAAGACCTCGCATATATTCATGATGTTGGGCATAGCGATTATGCTCTCAAATCTGCCCCTGGTATATTGAATATCTTGGCCCAAAACAAGCTACACGAAGGTTTAGTCGTGGACTTGGGTTGTGGCAGCGGATTATCAGCACTAGAATTCAGAAAGGCTGGTTATCGTGTTCTGGGAGTTGATATTTCTGAGTCTTTGATTGCCATTGCCCGAAACAGAGTGCCAGATGGCGAGTTTCGAGTTGAGTCGCTGTTTAAAACTGATATCCCACCGTGTAATGCTGTCACCTCGATCGGCGAATGTTTGAATTATCTGTTTGATGCAGACAACGATCGCCAAAACCTGGTGCAATTTTTCCGTCGCATTTATCACGCCTTAACCGAGGGCGGTGTTTTCATCTTTGACATTGCAGAACCCGGACAGATTGTAGCCGGAAACACAACCAAAGGATTCACGGAAGGAAAAGATTGGATAGTTCTGGTTGAGAAGGAAGAAAATCAAGAGAATGAAACTTTAATTCGCCGCATCATTACTCTTCGTAAAGTAGGGGAAACCTACAGGCGAGATGATGAAATACACTGTTTGCGGTTGTACAAGGCAAAAGATATTGCTGAAGCACTCGATCGCGTAGGTTTTCAAGTTCAAATCATACGTAGTTATGGTGAGTACAACTTGCCAAAAGCTCATGCAGGATTCGTTGCACGTAAACCCTTTTTAGAGGACAACTCGATCGCATAAGTGACTTGAGGGTCGATCTGCTTTTTCACTCTACCACTCGGGCGATCGCCCTTCTCCCTCAAATCTCCCCATTCACCTGCATCTGATGCACCCTATCAGCCAATTATTGCAAGCGTTTTTCGTCCAACTCGTCAATTGCCAGCATCCCGACAGAGATAATTTCTTTCAGCGTTAGTCAGGTTGCTAGCGCCTTTTTCTGCACAAGTTCCTTAATAATGGGGCTGACTGCAATGGGGGCACTGGCTCTGGTCACAAAACTAACCGGAGATTAACAACTTCGATTAAATCGTAGCACTTTTAACCTGAGCTTTTAGCTGCGATGCAAATTGTTTAACCGCATTTTGACAATACCCAACACAATGTGAAGTCAATCAATCAGCAAATGGTGACTTATCTAAGAAATATTACAAAATCTACCGTAGGATAATTTGATGCTAAAGTTATCAAATGATGTGACGATTTATCGCTCTTTACCCTCGCCTTTTTACGATCGCACAGAGCTAAAGACTAAGTTTAGTTGAGATTAGACTTAGGCTTCCTGCTTCTTAAGCCTCTGTATCTGTAAATCACTTAGTGCTGAAGATTCAATTAACCATATTACCATCACAATTGGAAATTTTTCAAGGAAACTCAGTAAATCTTTGGCAATGTTGTTGACATTAATTTGTATCACAGTCATAGTTGTGACTACTTTCAGATTAAGCCCTAGTTTCGCTCGTTCTACGCCGGCGATGTCAGCACAAGAATCAGCAGAAAAAGTAACTACAGATCTGATTGCACAAGGTTCTTCAGGAAGCTCTCTCTACACTAGGCTAGGAGGCTACAACGCGATCGCAAAGGTCATTGATGATTCAGCAATTTTCATATTCAATGACGCACTAATTGGTAAATATTTTATTGGCTTGGGCACAAACTCACAACAGAGGCTGCGTCAGTTGTTAGTGGATCAATTCTGCCAAGCAGCAGGGGGGCCTTGTGTTTATACAGGGCGGACTATGAAGCTTTCCCATAGTGGAATTGGAATGGATGGAGGTCTGACGGACCGTGAATTTAATGCTTTTGCTAATGATATATCCCAAGCTATCGATAAAAATAGGGTCAATCCACCAGATAAAGCCGAAGTGCTGGGATTTGTCAATAGTCTGAGAAGCAAGATTGTCGAAAAGTAATATGAAACACTCGAATCTCCTCCTGCTTTCGGTTGCATTTCTGCTACTGTCAGGAATGGTAACAGCCGACGCAGCCCGTGCAAAACCGTCAGAGCCAACCACCGAGATGAAAGTTCCAGTATCTCCAATGCCGAGGCAGTCTTCTGAGCGCTTTTCCATGCCTGCTATTTTTGCTCCACCGCAGGCTCAATCCAACGATCAACCTTTTTGTTTTTATCAGCGCTCTGATAGCACGATAGTTGATTTGAGCAGACTGTGTGGTGCTAAGAGCGCCGAAACGGGTACAAATACTAGATGGGAAAACGCTCCTGTTGAGGAGAAGAAGACCCCAATTTATTGGTAAAAAAATGAGAATTTGTTTCAGTAGACGAATTCCATAGGAGCGCCCTTGCCTTACTTCCCCCGAAGTGCGTGAAGCGTAGCTATCCCGTAGGAAATTGCCCTCATCGCCTCAAATTTCCCCATTCACCTGCATCTGATGCACCTTGTCAGCCAACTCTTGGCGGCTTTCCTTATCGAGTGCATCAATTGCCAGCATTCCCAAGTACACGACTTCCTTCTGAGTTAGTCTTGTCGCTTGGGCTTGTTTTTGAATGACTTCCTTTATCACGGAACTGACCGCGATCGCAGTATTAGTTTTAGCCACGAAGAATAATCAACTATTAATAACTTTCCTTGATGTTATCATCCTCAATCCGATTAACTACAATAATGTTTGACTAACTACAGTTAATCATGCTATAGTGTAAAAAATACAAAAAATCGATCGCCCCCGGTCTAGACAACTAAAGGCCGATCAACTTATTCCTCAATAATCTCCACCAAGTCCTCAATCATCACATCAAATGCCCGCGCTAACTTGTACAGGGCGGTAAAGTCAACCATTGATATTTCAGAACGACGAGCATAGCTGGTTATGGTGCTGTAGATCACGCCCGATCGCTCAGCCACCTCCTTGAATGTCCAGCCCCTCTCGGCCGCTAACTCTCGCACTTTTACTCTGACTAAACCCATGCTTGACAAATAATGCAGTTGCGTTTTAAGATAATTGCATCTGAAAAAGCAATCGCCCCCGGTCTAGACAACTAAAGGCCGATCGGCTTATTCCTCCAAAACCTCAACCAAATCCTCAATCATCACATCAAAAGTCCGAGCTAATTTCAGCAGCAAAGTAAAGTCAACCGTTGTCAGCCCTGGACAGCGAGCATAATGCTTGACCGTGTTGTATACCACCCCAGAACGTTCTGAAACTTCCTTGAATGTCCAACCTTTCTCTGCTGCTAGTTCTCTGACTTTAATTCTTACTAAACCCATGCTTGACAATGGGTGCTATAACACCTTAGAATAAATTCATCTAAAAAGCCGATCGCCCCCCGGTCTGGACAACTAAAGGGCGATCGTTTTCAAAACTTAAATAGACAGTTACTAGCTGTCTGACTTACTATGATAGCATCATCCCAGCTAAAATCAAGCACTTTCGCCTGCTCCCAAATAATTCACAAATCTCCCATCCTGCATCCCCTGGCGAGATTCGTTACCGAAGAAACAGTTGCACTCCTGTTCAATATCTCAGCAGACGAGATTTACCGCATAGAATGCTGTCGCTACATGGTGTATGTGCACGCCAAAGGCATCAGCCGGTTTGTCAGCTACGCCGATTTTCCGCCGATTGTCCGAGTAAATGCGATCGCACCTCAAGATTTTGGCAGATGGTACAAACGCTGGAAAAGCAAGCAATCACCAGCATTTTGGACGAAATTCTACACTTACAAGTTCAAAAAAGCTGTTTCAGTTGACAGCTTGCTGGAGTGGGGCCAATTGGTAGCTACAGTTAAATCGGTCCTTTCTGGGGCCGCGCTGCAACAGCTACGAGATGTCTATGCCCAAGAAAAAGATTTGATGGAGAAATTTTAAAGTGCGATCGCCCCGACGAGCAACTGCGAGAATGGGCAAAGGAAAAATTAAAATAAATGGCTAAGTGAGAAAATGGAGGTAGAAAATGGACAATCACCATGCCTAGAAAAATTCGCGAGTTAAAAGCTCAGATTACCCGTGAGGGCTTTATTTATTTGCCAAAACGCGGAAAAGGCAGCCATGAAAGATGGCAGCACCCTTTGATTGGGAAGACATTAACAATTCCAGGCAAAGACGGAGATGATGTGCCACGCTATTTAGAGAAGCAGTTGGCAATATTGTTAGCCGAACTCGACGAGTTAAAGGAGGAAGATTCATGAACCGATACAGTATGATCGTCCAATGGTCTGACGAGGATCAACTTTTCCTCGTGACGATTCCAGAGTTTGCCGAGCGCGTTGTCATGCCCTGTACCCACGGCCAAACCCGCGAAGAAGCCATCCGACATGGCGAAGAAGTGCTCGAAATGTATCTAGAAGCTTGGCAGGAAGAAGGTGAACCCATCCCCGCACCTAGCATTCTTCAAATCGCCTAGAAAACCTCATCCTCGATTCCCAGCCACCATTCCCCCAGATTCATTAATTCTTTGTGAAGGTCAGTAAGTTCTGTCATATACTCTTCAGCAGAAATCTCCGATCGCCTTTCTTGCAATTTTTTCAGCCGGAGTTGCACCAACAGCCAAGGTTTGGAAATCCCGTCCTTTGCTTCGATATATTTGGCTAGATCGTTGCTGTTCATAGTTATTGGTTATTTGTTATTGGTTAGATCGTTTCCGGTTGTATGGGAATGATTAAACCGCAGAGAACGCAGAGAAATCAGAGGAAAAGAAGAGAGAGGAATAATTATGATGCCAAGTAGCTTAATATTATAGGACTTTTGAAACGATTTAAAAAAGCTTTCATTTTTCCCAGTCGGTTTCAACCGACTTGAGCTTTGAGCCAGGGGTTGAAACCCCTGGCGGACTAACGGACTGGCGGGCTTGGAAGCTAAGATGCCTCCGGCAAACATCCTTTACCTATAATCCGAAGTCTGGATATTCTTGAGCTTCGCAGCATATTTCATACCGTATTCCGGGCGACAGAAGCGATCGATCTGAGCCTCAAAGAAAGCCCGATTTGCCTTCAAATGCTTTGGATTCGGGTCATCTAAAGGATACAAAAGAGCAGTCCGCAAAGCTTGAATCACCGCCGAAGTAACGCAGTACATCGATCGCTGAAATGTCACCCCAATTTGATTGAGGATATCATCTTCGCCGCGACAGCGCTGTTTGTAGAAATCCATCAAATACGGCGGCAGGAAATGCAGCATATCTTGTGCTAGCAAAGTCGGCGGAATCCCCGCCGTACCTACGGGGAATTTGTCTGCATAAAGCACTCCGAAGTGGAAGTCTTTTTGGTCGTCAGGAACTTCCTTAGCTTGAGCGTTGTAAGATTTGGTGCCTCGGAATGGCGAAGTGCGATAAAATACAGCTTCCACGTAAGGTAACGCTGCTTCATAAAGCCAAGTGAAACCCTTAGATTTGGGGATGATTTCGTAGGTTTCGCCGTCGATTTGAACGTGGTGGTAAATCGGGCGTCCGGCGATCGCAAATATGCCATTTACCAGAAAATCCATCGCCTGCGGGACTGTGGTAACTTTCCCTTCGTCGTACAAGTCGGAAACCTCAAAAAACACCGGCGCCATGACTTCCCAGAATAAACCGAGATTGCTGTAATAAGACATTTGGCGGCACTGTTCTAAAAACATTTCGGGAAATGCTTTGTGAAGTGCCAGCATGAACGGGTCTTTTTTGAAGTAAGCTTTAATTGCGCGATCGGCATTAGCCTTATATTCGTCACTGTCCAAATAAGGATCGAATTGATTGGTCGGCACGTACAAGCCCCGGTGCCAAAGCATTGACCTCATGCACTCTTCGGCAAATTCCATGTTAATGCGATCGTGCCACAAATGGTGAACAAATCGAGGGAGTTTACCAGTTTCACCATTCTCCATGAACTCCAAAAGTTCCGGGTGAACACTTCCAGTCCCGCGCCAAATCCGCAAATCTGCACCGTCGCCTGCATAGTGATTTTGCAAGTCTAAATACTCTTGAGGCAAGAAGTATTTAAAGAAAGGAAGCGGGTGTAAAAAAACCCGTTCGGCGATGTAAAGCAAATCTCGCCAGTAAAAGTCCATCGGCACTGCGTAAGCTTTCCAGATAGCGATGATTTGCATCAGATTTTCCGGCGTATCTGGAATCATTGCGCCGCCAGCTTCTAGCCTGTGAATTATTTCGGCAAATTCGTGTTTGGAAGGAGGTAGTTTAGTTGCTGGTTTATTAGGGGTTTGTACCATTGTTTCTTCCTTTGACTGAGGGAATCTAAATATTTTGAATTATTGCCAAAAGCTGCGATTCTTTAACTGGTTCCCAGGCTAGAGGCTGGGAACCGATATCCAGGCCTACGAGCCGGAAAATTGAAGGCATAGCCTCCGGATATGCGTTACCAGGATCTGCCTGGTAACGAGTAGATTCTTAGTCTATCGAGGCGGAATTCGTTTGTGTAGACGCGATTTCCAGCTCCGAGTGTTCTAGGGGATAGCTAATAGCAACTTGGGTATTTCTGTCAGTCGGCAGAGTAGCAACTATCGCATTTGTAGTAGATTCGCTCCACTTGAGTAGCCAAGCAGGTTGAATTCCCAACACAAAAATGATGCCCGCCAAAACCAGCGCCGGCATATTTTCAGCAAACGTAACTGGAGGGTAGTAAGCCGTGGCATTGTCCAACTTCCCAAAACAGGTGCGGTTGAGCAGAATCACAAAGTAAACTGCTGTTAAACCCGAAGCTAAAATGCAGAGCAAAGTTGGAATTGGAAAGATCGAGAAACTGCCTTGAAACACTAAAAATTCGGCAATAAAACCCACCAAACCCGGAATTCCAGCGCTTGCCATGCCGCCCAAAACTAACAGGGAACTGGCAGTGGGTAAACCCCGCATCGGGTTCATCAAACCGTTGAGCACGTCCAAATCCCGCGTGCCAACTTTGGTTTCGATGATGCCTACCAAATAAAATAGCAAAGCTAAAATTAAGCCGTGGCTTACCATTTGCCCGACAGCGCCGATTAATGCCAGCTTCGTACCCGCGGCGCAGGCAACGAGGATGTAGCCCATATGCCCGATCGAACTATAGGCTACCATGCGCTTGATGTCTTTTTGGGCGATCGCGCTCAAAGCCCCGTACATCACGCTCACAGTCCCGATAATCGCTAAAGCGGGAGCTATAATCGACCACGTTTCGGGAAACATCTGCAAGCCGAACCGTACTAAACCGTAAGTTCCCAACTTCGCCAGAATCCCTCCCAGCAAAATTGCTGTTGCTGGCGAAGCTTCGACGTAAGCATCCGGCAGCCAAGTGTGCAGCGGCACCAAGGGAATTTTAATTCCCAACCCAATTAGCAAAATTGTTAGCAGGATTAACTGCATATTTCTCGGCAATTCTTGAGTGGTAATCGCACTGTAATCGAAATTTAAAGAACCGCTCAGCCAAGCCACACCCAAAAATGCTGCCAGCACTAAAAGTCCCGAAACTGCCGTGTAGATCAAAAACTTCATGGCAGCGTATTCCCGCTGCTTTCCACCCCAAATAGCAATCAACAGGTAAAAAGGAATTAATTCTACTTCGTAAAACAGTACAAACAGCAGCAAATTTTGAGACATCAAAGCTCCGGCAATACCAGCATTGATTAGCAAAATCAAAGCGTAGTAAAGCTGGGGACGCTCCATTTTTTCGCCAGTGCCGTAAATGACTAATAGCGTCAGCAAAGCACTTAAAACCAGCAGTGGCAAGGACAAGCCGTCAATGCCCAAGTTGTAGCTCAAACCTAATTGCGGAATCCAAGGTAAATATTCTTGAAATTGCAGTCCCGAATTGGCTGGATCGAATTGAGTCAACAGCCAGATATTCAAAAGGAAAACAGCAGCAGCAAAAGCCGAGGCTATTGAACGCAGACGCATCCCATTTATATTTCCGGGCAGGAACCCGACTACCGCAGCGCCCAACGCGGGCAACCAGAGCAAGGCACTAAGCATAATGTGTGAAGTGAAGAGTGAAGAGTGAACAATCAATTTTGCAGCCTCTTGTCTTTGATAATTTGAGAGTTTAGATGTTAAACTTTTTCCCAATTATCAATTCCAAATTGCATCACGACTCAGAAAGAATAGTGACTGTCCCCGTGTCTAAATCGTAATACCCACCCACAACTTTCAGTTTATTCTCCGCAATTAACTTAGAGATAACTGGAGAGGCTTTCAACTTGTTAGCTTGGAACACAACATTCGCTTTGACGGCATTTTCTAGCTTGTCGCCCGTTTGGTTTTTCGAGCTTTCTACAGCAGGCTTAATGGCGTCGAGCAAACTGCCAATCTGACCGGGAACTTGAGCTCCTTTAATGGTTGCGTCTACCGCACCGCAACGTTTATGCCCGATTACCACAAGCACTTTTGCTCCCAATACCAGCGTGCCAAATTCCAGGCTGCCAATTTCTTCGGGAGTAGCAACATTTCCGGCCACGCGACAGACAAATAAATCTCCCAATCCTTGATCGAAGATAATTTCCGAAGGAAAGCGGGAATCTGCACAGCCGAGAATAGCAGCAAAGGGTTTTTGAGTTTTGGCAACTTCGGTGAGACGCCCAAAGTCTTGGTGGGGATTTTGGCGTTTGCTGTCAACAAACCGCTGGTTGCCGTCCATTAACTGTTTCAGAGCTGCATCGGGAGTCAAGTCAGTTTGAGCAATTGCTGGTTCGGGTGCAGCCAAATCAGCGCCTGCTCCTGCTGCGAGTATCCCTGTACCAATGGCTCCTGCGACAAATTTGA
Source organism: Microcoleus sp. B3-D7 (assembly GCF_036705305.1). Lineage (NCBI taxonomy): Bacteria > Bacillati > Cyanobacteriota > Cyanophyceae > Oscillatoriales > Microcoleaceae > Microcoleus > Microcoleus sp. B3-D7. Next base: position 24,760 of record NZ_JAUBUE010000044.1, read on the forward strand.
GGGAATTGCGTCGGGAAAGAGTGAATTGTCTGTTATTTGGGTTCATTGAGGTTTCTTTGTTGTATCGAGTTTGAAATCTTTGTTCAAGACTTCATGTTTTTAAGATTTTAGATTAAAAGTGTCACCTAAAATCTTCACGCTTATATTTCTTTACCCGCCCACAATCAGCGACAGGCGAACTAGCAACGGCCAGCTTATGAGCAGTCCCAAAACTGCTACTCCGAACAGAATTGTCAGGGCGTAAAACTGAGTTTGACCGTTAACGTTGTATTTAAGGCTTTGCCCGCCGAAAACAGTTGCAAAACCGATTAAATTCACGAATCCGTCAACAATATTGCGATCAACCCAAGAGATAACTTGAGCAACTAAACCGACTGCAAATATCACTGTCACCCGGTAAAGTTGGGCAGTGTAAAAGTCGTAAGCAAAAAAGTCTTGCAAAGCTTCAGAACCAATTCGTACCGGTTTTTCCCATTTCTCGTTCAGGTAAACAAATGCTCCAGCACCGATGCCGCTCGCCGTTGACAAAACTAGCAATCCACTTGCGGTATAATTCAAACTTGCCCCAGGCAATAAATGCCACGCAGCCAGCAAGTGCGGAACGTGCAAAGTAAAGCCCATTAAAACAGTCATGGGCAAGATAAAAGGCCAGTGAACTTCCGGCGAACGTTCGGTCATTTGCTTGGGTTTGCCACCGAAAACTAAACCGAAGACGCGCACCAAGCCAAAAGCAGTGACGCCGTTTACAAACAGCACTATTCCTAACAGCAAAGGATGAGTTTGCCAAAGCCCGGATGTGAAGTCTTCTAAAGCCCAGAAGCAGCCGAAGGGCGGCAGTCCAACCAATCCAGCGCTACCGACAATAAACGATATCGCCGATATTGGCCGCTTTCCCCACAAACCGCCGAGAGCTCGGACATCCTGAGTGACGCTGTTCCAAACTACCGAACCGATGCTCATCACCAGCAAACCCATCGCCAAGGTGTAGGCAAATATCAATGTCAGGGCTGTCTGGGCTTGTCCGGTGCCCACGGCGATAAATACTAAGCCCATGTAAGAGCTGACTATATAGGAAAGCGTGCGCTTGATGTCAATTTGGGCGATCGCAATTAATGAAGCACCAACCGCCGTCGCAGCACCTACAATAATAGTTATCGTCATCCCCATCGGCGACAAAGCAATCACTGGCTGCAACTTAATCAAAATCCAAGCACCAGTTTCCACAACTACGGTGTTCCGTAAAATTGTCGCCGGCAGCGGGCCTTCCATCGCCTCATCTAGCCACAGGTGCAAGGGAAACTGAGCACACTTACCCATCGGGCCGGCAATCAAAGCTAAAGTCAGCAGTGTCGCTACAGTGGGGTCAAGCTTTGCAGTCTCGGCCCAAACAGCCAACTCGTCAAAATTCCAAGTTCCGGCCAGCGGCAGAATGGCGACTACTCCCATCAGCAGGAATAAATCTCCCACCCGCTTTGTTAAGAAAGCGTCGCGGGCTCCTGTCACCACCAAAGACTGATTGAACCACAGCCCGACTAGCAGGTAAGTACCCAAAGTCAGAACTTCCAAAATCATGTAGCTGAAGAACAGGGAATTGCACAGTACCAAGCCACACATCCCAGCTTCAAACAGCCCCATCAGAGAAAAGAACCGAGCCCAGCCCCAGTCCATTTCCATGTAACCGAAAGCATAAATCTGCGCCAGCAAGTTCAGTCCGGTAATCAAAACAGTCGCCCCGACGGTGACTGCAGAAATTTCTACGGGAATGGTTAAGTCTAAACCTGCTACATTCAGCCAGGGAATCAACTCGTGTTGTGCCGGTTGGTTCCAGATAGCTGTCAGGGCTATGACGCCGTGTAGGAAAGCGAACAAGGTTAATATGGCGTTCACGTAACCGGATGGTCTTGGCCCCGTGCGGCGGGTAACTGCCGGAAACCACAGCATCGACAGAACTCCGCCTATGAGTGGATAGCAAGGTATAAACCAAACGGTCTGGAGTAAGATTTGAGCCATTGGCATTACCTGTAAAGGTTACAAAAATTTAAAATTCTGAGAATAATTCCGATGCGCTGACGACAGCACTGAAAAGCCAGAAGGCAGAAGTAAAGAAAATTTGGGGGTTTGCCTCTGAGTTGGTTCCCGTCGTCAAACCGAGCGCTTCAGAATCGACTTATTAATTTTATATTAAGGATTACGTTAAATTTTCATATTTCTCATTCAGCATATCTATATGCACCAATAAACTGGACTTATAGGTATTTATAGGGGCGGGTTGTATACAAACGAATATTTGTCGAGCGCACATCTTGCACCATTTTGAGGAACAGGCAAGATGCCTGTTCCACTCATACTCATAGTTCAATTTTTTTGTGGGGAGTAGGGGTGGGGCATCCTGCCTGCCCGTGAAAGGCTTATTTAGAACAGGCAAGATGTCTGTTCCACTCATAGTTCAATTTTTTTGTGGGGAGTAGGAGTTGGGCATCCTGCCCGCCCGTGAAAAGCTTATGGTCTAAAATATTAAAAACGCTCAATGTCCCAAGCTGATTCGGGAAGTTGGGCTTGGCGCTGCCCCATGGACCTTGCCCTAACATTCAAAAGACCGATCGGCGTATTAAACAAATCTACCAGATCGGCTCCGCCGATCGCACTTTTGGCAGCAGCAAGCGGAAATTCCCTTAACAGCCACCTAGCGAGCCGGTAAAAATATTCCCCTGTTGTGAATTCTCGCATCAAATCGACACTGTGGAGTTCGTGCAAATATTTATTAGATTCGCCGTACCGATACCATTGACTTTGCAACTGTTTTATTGTAGAACGGTGGCGGTGTCGGACGATCGCATTTTCGGCAAAATACATTTTATAGGATGTTTCCCGCAAAATCCGCCAACACAAGTCAGCATCGCCGCCGCTGGTGAGGTAAGGGCGAAATAGTCCTATTTGTTGTAAAACTAGCCTCCGTACAGCTAAGTTGGCGGTTTGACCGTAGGGACAAAAAGGGTGAGCGAGAGTATGTTTTTGAGATAAAGTATTTTGGCGATCGGCGTGTTGTTCTAAAATAGTTTTACCGGGCAATGCGAGTATTTCCCCAGCGCGAATTCCTATTTCTAAGTCAACGAATGGCTTAACTAAATTTTCCAGCCAGTCAGATTCCGGGCGACAGTCTGCATCGGTAAATGCAATGATTTCGCCTGTGGATGCGCGAATTCCTTTATTTCGGGCGGCGTAGGAACTTTGAATCTGATTTTCGGTGAGGTGGCGAATGGTTATTTGATCCAACTTAGCTGCTGTTTCGAGGATTGCTGAAGTGCGATCGCGACTGTTGTTGTCTACTAAGAGATATTCTACTCTGTGTGGCGGATAAGTTTGCGATCGCAGGGACTCAATCAACTCCGGCAAATCCATCTCGCCGTTGTAAACAGGAACAACCACCGAAACTTGAGGTAAAAACCCGTCGTCACTGTTCATTAGCCCTCTATCCAGTTTTTTGAGTCAATTAGGAGTAAAGTCATTATTACGAACAAGTTTTATGGCAACTTAACTTATCGAATAATTTCTACTTCTGTGCCTTTCTCCACAAACTGATACAACTCCTCAACATCCTTATTTTCCAGAGAAACGCATCCCAAGGTCCAGTTCGATCTAGATTTTATTATATTATCCGAATTAGGAGGAACGCCGTGAATCCCGATTTCGCTGCCTACACTGTCGCCCCACCTAATTGTACCATCTTGCTTAGCTTTTATATGTTTGCGCCAAGATTGTTTGGTTGGATAATCCAGCCACAGAAACTTTGACCAACTTTCATGAGGGTACATATCTTTAATACTAAAAACACCTTCCGGGGTCCGCAAATCCCCTGCTTTTAATTTATTACCTGTGGGATTGCCACCAAATACTACAGGATAAGATTTTACTGGCTTTTTACTATCGTATACAGTCAGCCTGTATTTTGATTTTTCAACTAGGATGGAAATTCTGTTTTTATCTAACTTATCTGGTTCGCCTAAAATTTGTATTAGCGGCTTGTCGTAGTTTAATAAATTATCGGGCGGGAATTGGGTATGCAAAATATTTAAATCATCAGCCGGACAGTTATTTAAGCAGAAAACGTCTAAAATGTAGGGAATTGGAACAGCATAACCCAGCCTAACGAGGTTCCAGTAAAAAACTGAGCTAGCAGCCAGCAAGAGAAGGCTTGTAGATGAAACTATTCTCCCCAGATTGCCTCTAATTTTTTTTATTTCCATTGCATTAACGAGGGATATTATAGATTGTTCCGCGCTTGAAACTGCTACTTACTAGAGAAACGAAGTCCCTCTCTAAGAGACTAAGAAATGTGGAACAGCCCAAAAGCCTGTTGCTTGAGCCTTAAACAGGCAAGATGCCTGTTCCACAACTGCATTCAGTTCTTGTGGAACAGGCATCTTGCCTGTGTCTTTCAAATAGTAGAAAATATCTCTTACATCCCCTGTGCAATCCGTCACGCAATCCGTTCTCAACTGTTTCCCGTCAACATCAGAATCATTAACACTAACGCCCCGTTAGTTAAATAAAAGATTCCCACAACCTGAGTTTCCAACCAGCCACACAACTCTAGATGATGGTGCAGTGGAGCCATTCTTAACAGACGCTTGCCGATGCCATCAGGCCCTTTTGTAGCTTTGTAATAACCTACTTGAGCAATTACTGACAGCGTTTCTACAAAGAAAATCCCGCTGATAATTAATAATATCCAAAGGCTATTTGTTAATAAAGCTACCGCACCCAACGCACCGCCCAAAGCTAAAGCCCCTGTATCGCCCATAAACACACTGGCTGGATTGCGGTTGTGTGCTAAGAAACCGAAACAACTGCCGCTGATGCAAGCGCAAAAAATCATTAATTCTGGCGAAGTAGAGGCTACAGATGCACCTAGTCCCAAAAGTGCGATCGCGCCCAAACCGCCCATCAAGCCGTCAACACCATCGGTAAGATTAGTAGCATTGCTTTCGGCAACTAGCACAAAACCAGCCACTGGCCAGAACAGCAAACCTAATGGCAATACCCAACCGAAAGGCAAAGCAACATTCGTAGAAATAGCAGGTTGATGAAACATCAGCCACAGACAAAATAGAGCAGCAAAACTTATTTGCAAAGCCAATTTCATCCGAGGTGAAATACCTTTGTTCGACTTACGTCGCAGAATTTGCCAGTCATCAATCCAGCCAATGAAACCGTAAGCTAAAGTTAAAGCGGATACGGCAACAACATCTGAGTTAAACTTAGACCAAAGTAAAGCGACTGCTACCCCTGCAGGTACAAAAAAGATGCCTCCCATTGTCGGGGTTCCCGCTTTTTTCAAATGGGCTTGGGGGCCGTCTTCGCGAATTATTTGTCCAGCTTTTAGTTGCTGGAGTATGGGAACAACTGCATAGCCCAACCCCGACGCAACTAAAGCACAAACAACTAGCGGCATAAATAGCGATGCAGGTAAATTCAAAAATCTATCCGCTGCTACATCTAAACCGATCGCTACAGTGCCGAGCCCCAAACCCAGCAGCAGGAATAAATTCTTTCCTGTAAGTTTGAAAGGCAGACTAAAAGGGATTTTCTCATCCAAAAAGTTATCCATAACACTCCTCACCACACACTATTTGAGAATAAGCAATTGACAATGGGGAATAGGGTGCGATACAGGAGATTGAGAAATCTCTTAGTTTTTCTTCCCTGTTTCCGGTTGATTTCTTCACCCTTCTACCCGTTATTCTTCGCCTACACTCACATCCTCTTCTACTTCCTCTTCTAAATCATCGTAAGGACTGTCGTCAACTGCCATAAGTTCAGAAATTTCTTCTTCGTGCAGATAGTCGGGTTCTTGGACATCCCTTGCTAACAAGCGATTGTTAGATTCCAACCAGTCTAAAAGAGAAGATTGCTGTTTTAATGGAATTACATCCGCAGGTAAGTGGCGAGGAATTTGACGCAGAGATGGGTTGTACATGATTATCGGTTTTTAAAGACAAAGACGCGATCGAGTGAGGTAACGTTTTGCCGACGAACTGCTCCTTTGATCAAGCACTTGCAAATCGGGCATTTAGCAAGGCTAAAGCATTATACCACAGGCACTGTTTGGTTCCGGATCGGATAAGATGGGAGACCCAAAAGGCGATCGCCCCCAAGCATGGGCATGAGGATAACACTAAAATCCGCTCTTGCCAATCCTTCTTTAGCCGTAAGCATTGTAATCTAAGACGATCGTCTTTAAGATATCGCGGGACAGGTGGCGATCCTATTGTGCAAGCTTCCCGAACGGCAAGGGGTTGATTCACAACAGTCTCCTGGATTTTCATCAAAGCCTGAGCCCGAATGCCCTCTGGCTTTTTCAGTCAACTCTCAAGCAATAAATCTCAGAATGGATACAACGGCAGCGGTTTTATACAACAAAGAGGGCTACCACACCGGAGGCAAAAAACTTCTGGGGCGTCATTCAGCCGGAGAAGGGTTTCTCAAAAGCTTAGTCCAACACGGAACCGCTGAATCTCTCTACTGTTGCGCCGATAGCGAAACAACCTTTAAGGAGTTTTGTTCGCACATCCAACCTTGGCTGCAAAAACCTCGGAAAGTTCGCTGGATTCCCATGGAACGACCGGATTTGCTATCTCAACCGGGCACAATTTACCGACCAGATCCGGTTTTGTCGCAGATGGTGTGGGCGCGCAGATTTGTCGATCAGCGGGCCTACAGCGTTTGCGGCGTTACTCACACGATCGGTACAAAATACATCATGGAGGCGATCGGCGATTTGATAACCGCACCCATGCAGCCTTGGGACGCCCTGATCTGCACCTCTACAGCCGTGAAAACAGCAGTAGAAGGAGTTATGAGGGAGTGGTCTGAATATTTAGCCCAGCGCAACGGCGGTAAACCGGAAATTTTGGTTAAATTCCCCGTTATTCCCCTAGGAGTCGATTGCAGCGCGTTTCCGCAGGGTGTGGAAGCAGTTAAAAGTCGCCGCCAACTTCGACAAGAACTCGGCATTTCTCCCGAAGATATTGTTGTGTTATTTGTCGGTCGATTGACTTTTTCTGCAAAAGGTCATCCGGTACCCATGTACATCGCCCTAGAACGGGCATCACAACAGACAAAAGCCAAGATCCACTTAATTCAAGCCGGTTGGATCGAAGATCCGAGAGAAGAACCCGACTTTAAAAAGAGCGCACAAATATTTTGTCCGTCGGTGAATGCTATTTTTTTAGATGGGAGACAGCCGGAAATTAGAATAAATATTTGGTCGGCGGCCGACATTTTCATTTCACTGTCCGACAACATTCAAGAATCCTTCGGACTGACACCAATAGAAGCCATGGCGAACGGACTGCCGGCCATAGTCTCCGATTGGAACGGATACAAAGAATCTGTACGCCACGAAATAGACGGCTTCCGCATTCCCACACTCATCCCGCCCCCGGAATCTTGTTTAGATTTAGCCCTAAATTATCTTGACGGCAGCTTAAATTGGCCGACTTACATGGGTCACACTTCCCTTGCCACAGCAGTTGACATTGATGCTTGCACCCTGGCGTTGTGCCAATTAATTGAAAACCCCGAATTGAGAAAGCGGATGGGGGGAAATGCCAGACAAAGGGCGAGGGAAATTTATGATTGGAAAGTAGTAATTGCTGCTTACGAACAATTGTGGCAGGAATTAGCAGAGATTCGCCTTGCGGCACCGGAGTCAGCACCTTTAAAACCCGGGAAGCCGCCTTATCCCCTAGGGGACGATCCGTTTCGGGTATTAGGTAATTATGCGACTAGAAGTTTAAGCAATGAGATGATGCTGAGTCTGGGTGCGATCGCCACATCAGAACTTCTCAGAGAGTTGCAAACAATTTGGTTTACCAGCTTCGGTCAAGACAGAAGAATCTCTGTTAACATTCAGATGGAGATATTGGGTGCGATCGAGCACGAAGGTGCGATCAGCGTGGGGGAAGTTATCCGACGCTACGTTAAAAACGAGCAAGAATTAGCCTCCCTGTATCGGACTCTGCTTTATTTGGTGAAATTTGATATCTTAGTGATTAGTTCTTAGTCCTCGGCGATTGAAATCGCGTCTCCACAAACTTTCGTCCGTCTCGCTTGAAACTAAAGAGAATATCGGTCTGATTTTTGCCTCAAGTTCGATAATTAATCAGTGTAGCCCTGTCCAAATCCGTGTCGTGCTTTCATTCTAAAAAAACTATGCTTAGAAAATCTGCACTCTTAGAGATAATAGCTGGTAAGAATCGAGGTTTGCTGGCTACTCCCACCGACAAACAAGCAATTTTAAGCGCGATCTCCCAATTGGAAGATTACAACCCCACCTCACGGCCTGTCGAAGCTGCAGAGCTTTTAAATGGTGACTGGCGGTTATTGTACACCACCAGCCGCGACCTGCTGAATCTTGACAGTTTTCCCTTGGTGAAATTGGGTCAAATTTATCAATCTATCCGCGTCAAAGAATCTAAAATTTATAACATTGGCGAACTTTACGGCTTGCCTTATTTGGAAGGAATTGTCAGTGTAGCTGCGAGATTTGAGCCAACTTCCGAACGGCGAGTGCAGGTGAAGTTTGAGCGGTCTATATTAGGTTTAAGCAGGTTGATTGGTTATGAATCTCCAGGTAAGTTTATCAATGAGATTGAGTCGGGGAAAAAGTTCGCTGCTGTAGATTTTGGGCTGGATACTCGCGAACAGCAGGGATGGCTGGATATTACTTATTTGGATAAGGATTTGCGGATTGGACGGGGGAATAAAGACAGCGTATTTGTATTGACAAAAGAGTGATTTTGTGATGTGTGATTAAGTGCGATCGCAATTTCATCCGCGTTTATCCGCGTGCCTCTGCGGTTGAAAAAATAAAATCTATTACTTTAACAAACAGTTCAAGACTGCATAAGTATTGTTACTCCGTCAGCTTTGTCTGTTCTTTCTTTTCCGTCGGCATTGACTTTCTGACAGCTAGCACCAACTCCGCTTCGCTACATCGATACAAATCTCGCATTCGGAATACTTGCCAAACTTCCATCTTTGGCAAGGTTCGGCTTTTTTCCCAGTTGCGAATTGAAGACTCCGCGCATTCTAGTTCCCGTGCTACGTCTAAGATTGTCAGCCCTGCACGTTCTCTCAAGGCTCTCAAATCCATAGCTGAATAAACCTTTTAATATAGCAAGTGTTAATATTTAGCGCCAACTCTTGACACATGAGGAGAGTTTGGTGTTTAATCATAGTAGTAGAGGCGTTAGTCGATTTCCGGCAAGAGACTTACTAACGCCCTTTCCTGTAGTCCATAGAGGATACTAAACCATCATGCCACAAAACGGTTATCAACAGGGATTCGCTGCGAATCCTAGTGCGATCGCGTACCAAAAACGGCTGTACCCTTGGGCGATCGCCAAACTCATGCCCAGTATGCAGCGGGCGATTGTGGGGCGATTTCGCAGTCGATCGGATGCTGACGGACACTTGCTGTACCTGCGTCAACTGATGCCTCAAGCAACGCTTGTCGTAGTCTTTGACTTGCAACCAGACTAAAAGTAGGATTAACCCCCCGTGGTTGCCCCTCTAAGAGTAACGTAGACACGGGGGCATTACCAATGCAAGTTGTTCACAATTCATACAGGATTGCGATATATATTTAAGTTAGTTACTCATTATCAGATATTTGATTTCCCCAAGCTTCACAGTTATGGTAAATTCTCACAAATCATATAGGCTTACTATATGATTTGTGAGTAAATTAAGATTGCCCGTTAATCCAAAACAATATAACTGAAGTACGCACGAGCGCAGCTATCCCGTAGGGAATCGCCTACAATAGAATCAACACTTCTCCTCTCAAGCGCCATGCAAATTGTTTTGTCACCTGAAGTCGAAGCCCTCGTGCAGCGTCAACTCACGACTGGCAAATACAAAAGTGCGATCGAAGTAATCCTCGCAGCAATTCAACTCCTCGAACAACAAGAAGACATTTATCAAGGACGACTGCAAGAACTTCAACGAGACACACTCATTGGCCAGCAAGCATCCCAAGGTGGTGAAGTCGTAGACGGTGCAATCGCAATCGCACAAATTCGCGCCAACCTGCGATCGCGCTACAGTTCATCACAAGCATGACTCCACAATTTCGTCTCACTGAACCCGCAATTCAAGACATCGAGCAAATTGCCGACTACATCGCTCGTCAATCTTTATTTTTTAGTCTCAAGCGAGAGAAACTTCGTTTGTATAGTAGCGGTTTTAACCGCCGTGTTTTATTGCAATAATTAGTATCACAAAACCCTATCCCAAACCCACAAAATCACACCAAAAAATGCTCAGACTCTCGCAAACCCAACTCAAAATCCTCGAAGAATGCCCCCGCAAATTCCAACACAGCTACCTAGAACTCCTAGCCACCACCGCCTCCCCAGAACACAAAGAAAAACTCACATGGGGGAGCCACTTTCACCTATTAATGCAGCAGCGAGAACTCGGACTTCCCCTTGAATTTATCATCCAACAAGACCCAGAACTGGGACGCTGTGTGGCAGCATTTATCAACACCGCACCCGAACTTTTCGCCGAGTCAGAAAGTAGCGATCGAATTTTCCGCCAAGCCGAACACCCCCGCACCCTAATTTTCCAAGACTACCTATTCACCGTTATCTATGACTTGCTAATAGCCGAACCAAGCGCCGCCCAAATTCTCGACTGGAAAACCTATCCCCGCCCTCAAAAATCAAAATGGATAGCCGAAAGTTGGCAAACTCGCCTCTATTTATACGTCTTAGTAGAAACCAGCGACTATTCCCCCGAACAAGTTTCCATGACATACTGGTTCGTACAATTGCACGGAGAAGAACCGCCGCAAAAACTCACATTTTATTACAGCCAAACAGAACACGATCGCACAAAACAAGATTTAACCCACCTATTGCAGCAGCTAACCGACTGGCGACAGCGCTATACCGAAGGCGGCGAATTCTTACCCCAAGTAGAAATTAGTTCCAATCTTTGCGATTCCTGTCAATTTGCCACTCGCTGCAACCGCACAACAGACAACACCGCTTTCTTACCCAATCTTGCAGCAGAAACTCCCACGGATTGGCTACCAAATCTTGCTATAATCGACGAAATATTTATTTAATATATCAACAAACCCCCCCATTTTACTCGTTACTAGGCTCTGCCTGGTAACGCAGATACGGAGGCTCGGCCTCGAATTTTCCCGATCGTAAGCGAGGCACAGCCTCTGGAAATGGGTTCCCAGGCATAGCCGGGGAACCAGTGACGGGCTTAAGTTTTATTTAACATACAAAAAAGCCCTCAGATTCATCTGTGGTAAAAATCTAAAATCTAAAATCGAATGACAGAAACCGCTCACAACTGGCAAAATCAACCCTTACCCCAACCCCCAGCTTGGCTGATAGAAGCTGTCAGGAACCACGCACCAGAACTCCCCGGAAACTATGCCGCCGCACTTCTGTGGTATAGAGGAATTCAAAACCCCGAACAAATACCCGGTTTCTTAAATCCCAAACTTTACCAACCAGCAAGTCCCTTTGAATTCGGACTAGAAATGAACTGGGCGGTAGAAAGAATCCAGCAAGCACGAAACAGCGGTGAAAAAGTAGCAATTTGGGGAGACTTCGACGCCGACGGTATTACCTCAACTTCCGTACTTTGGGACGGACTGGGAGAATTATTTGCTCAAGACGACCAACTAATTTATTACATTCCCAACCGCTTAACCGAATCTCACGGACTCAACATCCCGGGAATAGATGCCTTAGCAAAATCGGGAATTAGCTTAATTATTACCTGTGATACTGGCAGTACAAACATCGCCGAAATCGAATATGCCACCAGCTTAAACATCGATACAATTATCACCGACCATCATACATTACCCGACGATCGCCCGCCAGCTACAGCCATTATCAATCCCCGCTACTTTCCCCCAAACCACCAACTATTTAACCTTTCAGGAGTTGGAGTAGCTTACAAATTAGTTGAAGCACTATATCACACATTACCGGATATTCCGCAGCGCCCGCTCACAGATTTATTAGAATTAGTAGCGATCGGCTTAATTGCCGATTTAGTCCAACTTACAGGAGACAGCCGCTACCTAGCACAAGTCGGCATCCAACAACTGCAAAAACAAATCGCAAATCCCACCCGTCCGGGAGTTGCAAAATTGCTCGAACTGTGCAAAAGATCGGGCGATCGCCCAACCGACATTTCCTTCGGGCTCGGCCCCCGAATCAACGCCGTCAGCCGCATTCAAGGAGATGCCAGCTTCTGCGTAGAACTCCTCACCAGCCGCGACAAAAAACGTTGCGAAGAACTAGCAAATTTAACCGAAATTGCCAACAGCAGACGTAAATCTTTACAAAAAGATGTTGCCAAAGATGCCGCGGCCAAATTAGCCAAACTCGACCTCTCAACTACTAGCGTCATCGTCCTCAGCGACCCCCAATGGCCCGTAGGTGTATTAGGATTAGTAGCGGGACAAATCGCCCAAGAATACGGTCGCCCCGTGATTTTATTCAGCACAGAAGGAAGCGAAAAAATTAATGAAAATTCCCCAGAAAGGCAATTTACCTCCTTCTTAGATTCAGAATCACCAACACTTTCCCCATCCAACATTGCCAGGGGTTCCGCACGTTCCGCCAATCAAATCGACCTTTACCAATTAGTCAAAGATCAAGCGCATTTATTGCACAGATTTGGCGGTCATCCTTTCGCTGCCGGATTGAGTCTCCCAGTTGAAAATATCCCCCTATTTACAGATGCGGTAAATCAGCAACTGCGACAACAATACAGCACCGATAGTTTAACAGCAGCCCCCGTTCAAGCCGACTTAAAAATTACTGTCTCCGAATTAGGCAAGGACTTATTTCAAGAACTAAAATTGCTCGAACCTTGTGGCATGGGCAACCCCGTCCCCAAATTGCTAATTGAAAACTGCTGGTTTGACAATCTGTGGAATCAAAAAATCAAGGATTTGAAAGGGCAAAAAGTAGAATATATTAAAACAGAATTTACAATTAGGGACGAATCTAGCGATACGGGATTTCCCGGCATTTGGTGGGGACACAATCAAAACGAAGTTCCCCAAGGCCGCTGCGATGTCACCGTTGAACTCGATTTTAATACTTACAAATCGCGGTATGAAGTGCGCCTCGTATCAGTGCGGGAACGCACGGAAGAAAACCAAATAAATTCTCAGACTCCAATAGATTGGATTGTAGACTGGCGCAATAGAAATAACGATGAAGAGTTATTAGGCGCTAGTACAAAGTTAGAATCTCAAATGCCGATCGACAATCTAGTTTACAATTCCGAAAAGGTCGATCGCGAAAACTCGATCGTCCTCCAAGAATGCCCCGCAAGCTGGGACGAACTGCGGATCTGGTTTCGGCAAGCACAGCACACTCAGAAAAAACTCGCGATCGCCTATACATTACCCCCCCTCGTACCCCCACAGCAAATCTGCCAACAGCTAATCGGCATCGCCAAATACCTCAGCCGCACCAACAAACCCGTCACCAGACAGCAACTCCGCCAAAAACTCGGCATCAGCGACACATCGCTGCAACTAGGGTTCAAAACCCTAACATATCTCGGTTTCAAAATCAATTATCGCGATCGAGCTTTCCACATTGCCAGACAACCCGAAACCCCACAGCAGCAAGACGCGCTCGATCAAATGCCCAAACCCTTATTAGATAGCCAATCCATTCAATTCTCAGTGCCAAATTCCCCGATTGCCGCGCGTTTTGCAGCGCAATTCCTAGCAGCAGTCTCCGAAGAACAATTCCGGCGGAAATATTTCTGTGAAGTACCCCTCTCCACCATTGTGTCGATCGCCCGAGAAACCGTTTTCCAAGAAGATTCTCCAGCAATTCCCTTCTAACTGAGATATTGCACCATTGTTAAGAACGGACTCTCCGGCCCGTTCCACTCATAAGATAACTTTGCTTATGGGTTACACACGCTGTTACCACTGGTGGGGCTGGCTTTTGGGCCCCTGAAGCGAGAGAAATTTTTGTGGGTCTGGCTTAAGAGGTCTATTCCTGACACGGCGGCAACATCTCAGTTCTAAGAAATATCTTAGTTCTGAATTCATCCCGATAAAATAAGGCATAGGGCAATGCGAGTTATCCGTTGCGAGTCAGGCCCAAAACTCATAACTCCTAACTCACAGCCCAATACCCAACACTCCCCACCGCCAAACTCGATCGCCCATCTCCAATTTAAAACCCCTATGCTTCTCTGTCCCCGCTGCCAATTTGAAAATCCCAATCCAAACAAGTTTTGTCAACAATGCGGAAATTCCCTAATTTACAAACCTTGCCACGAATGCGGTGCCCAAGTCGCTTTTAGCGCCAAAGAATGTCAGAATTGCGGCGTCGCAACAGGTCAAGTGTGGCGGGCAATTATCTGCGGTCGATCGAATTTTCCAGCAGTCGAGCCAGACGAGTCAACCCTACCCCCAGCCGAGTTTCCGCAAAAACCAGACCTAGTTCCAAAAACCGCATCGCCCCAAAACTCTCCTGAACCAATCACAGACGCCATTAAAACAGAAATAACCACCCCAGCCGAACCCCCAACAGCAGTCACACCAACTTCTCCACAGACCGAAGTCGCCGAATTCAGCAGCCCAGAAATAGACGCTGTGGTAGCCGTGGGGGCGATCGCACCAGCATCCTTTCAAACAACAGAAAAAATCTCTAATACAGCACCAGAGCGCGAAATAACCCAATCTGAGCAGAATTTTACAACCGCACCACAGCCTCAACAAATCCACGAAGCAACCGAGAATCCCCACAGCCCAAACATAGCTGACACCTCCCCTCCATCTCCAGAATTCCCCGTCCCCAATTCAGAATATTTAATACCTTCCCAGCCAGCCGGAGCTTATTTAGACACTCAGCAGCGCTACCAACTCCTAGAAACCGTGCCGCCGAGAACACGCTCAGACACAGTAGCAGTAACAGTATTGGACTGTCAGCCGCTGGAAATGTCACCCCTCAAAGCCATGCTAGCAGCCAACTCTGCCAGCGTCGCCAGACGAACATCCCCCTATACCGCAGCAATCAAAGGCGGAGAAAATTCAACCAATTCCGCCTTAGCAGAGCTTTGCCAAGGCATAGCTGAACCTTATCTGGCACTGCGGTGGCAATTCTCTCAAAACCTGCCAGTCATTCACGATAGCTGGTCAGACAACGAACAAGCAGTCCTGCTGCTAGAAGACTGCTCCCAATGGCCGCTGCTGGTAGAACGGTGGAGTCAACCGGAAACTTCCACCCAGCAAATTTTATACTGGCTGCACGAAATGACAGAACTGTGGGCTGCCCTAGAACCCTGGCGCTGTCGGCAAAGCTTGTTGGAACTGACAAATTTGCGAGTCAACCCCGACTCTTCCTTTTCCTTGGCTTCTTTGCGGCTGCAATACCTGTATCCCGAACCCGCCGGCTCCAACCTGCAACTCGTAGATTTGGGGCAATTGTGGCAGGTGATATTTAGCCAGTCCGATCGTCGCACTCAGTTTGGCGCCTTGCTCGAACTGCTGCAACAAATGTACAGAGGCGAGATTAACACAATCGAAGAATTGCGATCGCGCCTAGAAACAGTTCCCCTCGAACTCCAACCCGCACCTTCACCAAGCTCAACCCCGACGCGCCGGCCTTTCCGCGGCCCCGACGAGTCGCCCCCCGACGTTGGCGAGGTCTTAACCCAGCCGATGCCACTCCAGATTTACAGCTTAGAAGACGCAGGCCTCACCGATGTTGGCCGCACGCGCGACCACAACGAAGACTTCTTCAGCATCTGGACTCAGCTCAACAAACTCGAAAGCTCCTTCGGTCGCATTTTTCAAACCAAAGGGCTTTACATTCTCTGCGACGGCATGGGCGGACACGACAGCGGAGAAGTAGCCAGTCAACTAGCGGCTGAAACTCTCAGAGAATTCTTTCAAACCCGTTGGGAAAATCAACTACCTCCGGCAGACACCATCCGCGAGGGAGTCCTGCTAGCCAACAAAGCCATCTTTGAAATCAATCAAAAGGACGGACGCTCCGGCAGCGCCCGCATGGGTACAACTCTAGTCGCAGTCTTAGTTCAAGACACCCAATTCGCCGTTGCCCACGTCGGCGACAGCCGCCTCTACCGACTGAGAAAGGGACAAACCCTAGAAAAAATCACCTCCGACCACGAAGTAGGTCAGCGCGAGATAAAGCGCGGGGTTGACCCGGAAACTGCTTATGCTCGTCCCGACGCCTATCAACTAACTCAAGCCCTCGGCCCGCGAGACAGTAATTTTCTCAAGCCTGACGTGCAGTTTTTAGACTTGTGCGAAGATACCTTATTAATTTTGGCTTCCGACGGCCTGACAGATAATGATTTGTTGGAAACTCACTGGCAGAACACTCTTGAACCCCTGTTCAATGCCCAAGCTGATCTCGACCAGGGAGTTGCCCAGTTGATTGAACTGGGCAACAAACGCAACGGTCACGACAATATCACGGCAATTATCATTCGGGCGCAAGTAGGCGCATTTCGATTTTAGAATTTGGATGCTGCCAACTTTTTCAAAGGTGGCGCTTTCCCCCGTGACGGCTTGGGTTAAACCTGCAATTGTTGCAAAGAAAAGAAACAGCTTCTGCCGTTTCCGGGCAAGGCTTTACTGCTCGCTCTGTTCTTAGGTATCCGGTGTTGAAACAGCTTCGGTTTGATTTCTCAAAAACTGATTGCAGACCCCATACTATTGCAGAAAAACTGTGGAGGGTAAACCATTTATCAGTAGCTTGAATTTTGAGAGTTTGTTCTGGGAATCGGCGGGAAAAACTGGCTTGATAGTAAGTGGATTCATCATACCTGAAAGAGCTTTCACTTATAGAAATAGTTAGTCTAATGAAAAAAAATTAAACTAAAATGAAGTGAGGCAGCAGGCGGGCTGATGCGAAATCAGTTTTATACTCGATCGCTCTCGGGGCAATTTGGGCATAGGCAGGAAGTGCCCGCCCTGCCCTACATATAGATGTGGGGGGTAAATCAAAACCTGCTGCTACAGCAAATTTAGGTAAAAGTTGAGCTATTTTTTACCTACTTTTTGTAGTTTCCAGTGTTAAATCGATCAACTGTGTTTTGAGGAGCGATCAGCCCCTCACAAATTTGATGAATAATTGTTCCCAAAAAACTATTTATAACTTAATTGTTTATGAAATCTTTAATCATAATCAGGATATTATAAAGTTTTCCTGAAACGAACGTGTGAAGCTCATAAGTAATTTTTAATTTCTAATTTTTCAAAGCGCTACGCCCCATATCTGTAAATTCCTGCCAACTCTCACTGCCACATCAGGGAGTTCAACCACATCAATCGAAAATGCTGCTGACTCTTTTAGATCCAGAAACACAGACCCCCCTACAACAGTGGAGTTTCGAGAGCGAATCCATTATTCGCATCGGCCGCTCTCCAGACAATCAGGTTGTGATCCCCAATGCTCTAGTGTCACGGCAGCATCTGGAATTGCAAAGAGTTAATAGCGGGAGATCCAGCCAGTGGTACTTAGTCAATTCGGGGACAAATGGCACTTTGGTGAACGGTATTCTCATGTCTCAGGGTTGGATATCCGACGGTGCCCTGATCCAGTTGGCGCGGGGCGGCCCAATTCTGCATTTCCAAGTGGTTACTATTGAAGTCGGTGGCAAGATTGAGGCGAACCCCACCGTCAATCTCGTGGCACCGAGGTGTACCCACGCGGGAAACCCGCCGGGGAATTTATTCTGCATCCACTGCGGCGAACCGATTAAAGTCGATCGTACAGTCCGTCACTACCAAGTGCTGAGAACTTTGGGCCAAGGCGGTATGGGAACAACGACTTTAGCCTGGGATCGAGATAAAGCGAAAGCTCAACAACCCGGAAGTTCCCCTGCAGCTTCTCTGGTAGTCCTCAAGGAAATGAATGCTGATATGGCTCAAATAGTCAAAGCTCAAGAACTGTTTGAACGTGAAGCTAAAACTCTCAAGGCCCTCCACCATCCGGGAATTCCTCAGTTTTTTGACTTTTTTGTGGAGGGGGGCAAAAAATACTTGGTGATGGAAATGCTCCACGGCGAGGATTTAGAAAAACGCATCTACAACCGCGGGCCTGTTGCTCCCCAACAAGCAATAGAGTGGATGATCCAAACCTGTGAGGTTTTGGACTACATTCACTCTCAAAAACCCCCGATCGTCCACCGGGATATTAAACCTGCTAATTTGCTGGTGCGCCACCGCGACAATTGCATTACAGTGCTGGATTTTGGTGCTGTTAAAGAAATCGGCACTCCTCCAGGGACCCGCATCGGCGTTGAAGGCTACACCGCACCAGAACAAGACCGGGGACAACCTCTCCCTCAGTCGGATTTATATGCTATTGGGCCTACTTTGATTTTTTTGCTGACGGCCCAAAGCCCTCAAAACTTTTACGGGAAAATAGCTGGAGGTTACGGGTTTAAGCTCGAAAATATTCCGACCATCGCCCCCAAGCTGCGGGAGACCATTTTGCGAACCACGGCAGCTAAGCCTGGGGATCGCTTTCAAACTGCTCAACAATTAGCTCGATCTTTAGCAGCTTCGGTTTAATAGAAGTCAAAAGTCACAAGTCAAAAGTCACACGTCATTAGGAAGAGGGCAAAGGTAAGAGGGAAGAGGGAAGAAGTTAGCAACGGAAATTTATGAAAGAAAATTTACCCGATCGCCTCGAAATTTCTCTCCGACACCCCAGTCCTCCGTCTTCTCTGTTATTCTTCGTCCCAAGCTTCTACAGCTATCAACTCGCTCACGGGGTCTTGCATAGAAAAATCAAACTCTAGCAATTGCTGTTTCCAGTACGGCCATTCGTCCCCGTAAAGCAGAGCAATTTTCCAAATACTGTCTGTCGGCTTGATAATGTCAGACGTGACGAGAGAATGCACCTGACGCTGGAACTTAACCATCGGCTGTATAACCTGCTGGCTCATAATACCTCTTGAATTGTTTAAATCTTGTGTAATTACCACTTCCCAGCTCTCACTTTTTACCGCAGTTTCGCCAAGAACAGTCTCGCCAAGATACGTGTAGATTTTTGTCGGGAAGCTACATATTCAACTTGTATCTTAACAGAGTTCGTTTTGACAAGGGCCTATAAGCAGGACTGAAGAGTCAAGACCGACTTCAAAGAATTAATCATCTTTAAAATGTCCCGCTATATGCTGTCGATTGACAGTGGAAGGTTGGCCGCCTCGATTGTTTCCACATAGTGGTAGATGCAAGGGCTGCGTTCGGGTTGTTCTTGACAAGGCTGAGTTTGCGTAGGAGAAACTGCAACTACTGCTCTTTCGCTGCTAAAGCGTAATTTCCGCTTTCCTGCGGGTAAACCACACCTGTTTCACCTTCGACGCTGGGTTCGCTGTGAGAGTGGGGTCTGAGCTACATAAACTGATTATAACTCTACTCACCGCAAAAGCGATCAAAAATTGTTGGATACTGTTGATCGCCACCCCTAAATGTCGATCGAACATTCAAAGGCGACTGCTGAGCGGGCGTACCAGCAAGTTCCAAACCCATCATCCGTCCTGATTGAGTCAATCTAAAATCTAAAATCTAAAATCTAAAATTGTATGACTTGGACAAGGCGACACATTCTCACTCTGGCTGATTTTACCTCGGACGAATACGATACGGTGCTGCAAACAGCAGCCAGTTTTCGGGAGGTGCTCGGCCGCCGCACGAAGAAAGTGCCGGCCCTGCAGGGTCAAGTGGTCGCGAATTTATTTTTTGAACCTTCTACCCGGACTCGCAATAGTTTTGAGTTGGCGGCGAAGCGGCTGTCGGCGGATACGCTAAATTTTACGCCGGGAAGTTCTTCTCTAACGAAGGGGGAGACTATTCTGGATACGGCTAAGACTTATCTGGCGATGGGAACGGATTTGATGGTAATCCGGCACGAACAAGCTGGAGTTCCCAGCACGATTGCTTCGGAAATGGATCGCTTGGGTTCGAGAGTCAGCGTTCTCAATGCAGGAGACGGCCAGCACGAACACCCATCGCAAGGTTTGCTAGACTTATTTACTATTTGTGCTCTGTTAGATACCGAACGTCCGCGGCTGGAACTTTTAGCGGGCAAAAAAATTGCTGTGGTGGGAGATATCTTGCATTCGCGGGTGGCTAGGTCTAATATTTGGAGTTTAACAGCTTCTGGGGCAGAGGTTCATTTGGCCGGGCCGCCGACTTTGCTGCCGCTGTTGTTTGCTGAGTGTGGCGATGGTAGGGAAGGCAAGTTATTTTTGCATTGGCAGCTTGAACCTGCTTTGGCCGATGCTGATTTTGTGATGACTTTGCGACTGCAAAAGGAACGGATGAGCGACCATTTGCTGCCGAGTTTACGAGAGTACCATTCTTTGTACGGGATTACGCGCGATCGGCTCAAACTTTGCAAGCCGGATGTGAAGGTGTTGCACCCGGGCCCGGTTAACCGCGGCGTGGAAATTAGTTCGGATTTGATGGACGATGCCCAGTTTAGCCTGATTTCTCAGCAAGTTACCAGCGGCGTGGCGGTGCGGATGGCATTACTTTATCTGATTGGCGGCGGTAAGGTTTAGGCTGTTAGTTGTTAGTCATGAATTTCGGATATTCCATGATTTTCAGGATCGATCGCATATTTAAAATAATCGTTACCCAGTATGACCGGGTAACGATTAAAACTCTTTCTAGAAATGTAAATTGCTCTAGTTAAGAGTTAGGAAAGCCAGGACGCAGACACCCAGCCACCACCTTTGAGTTGGGCCCAGCCGTTTTTGTAACGACCGGTCAATTTGATGTGGTCTCCATAATATAACTTGCCGATTACATGAGAACAGCTATCGGGGCGGTTGCGGATATTCAGTCGGCTGCCATTCGTGACAACTTTGGCGTAGCTGTGATGGCCGTGATGGGCGCGATGGCCACAGTGTTTGCGGTAGCAACCTGCTTGGGCTTCGCCACCGACACTCAGAACAGATAGGGCTACTGCCATACCTGCAACGCCTATCCATGCAGAATTAGGAATTTTCAAGCCCAGTTGGTCTAACGACTTGACCTGGAGTTCGGACTCTGGAGATTCATAAGCAACAAAAGAGTGGCTCAATGCTAGTGCTTCCATAGTTTCCTCGTGATTGTTGTTAACCTTTCTTGGTGCAGACTCAGGTCAAAACCTCAATTAACAGCCCAAATTATTAACTTATGTTTCATAAAAGCTACAAAAGGGCGTTAAGGTCTTGCTTGTGCCGAGTATTGGCTAATGTTCCTGAACCCTGCACAGGTATATCATGTCACTGATGTAGCTTTCCGGAACAAAAAAATAAATAAAGTTTACATCGGCTGCTAAAAATTTTGCCGACGCGGATCAGAACTCTGGGCAGAATTAAACTTAACTGTGTCATTAAAAAGGGAACGAAGTTATCGATTGGGGTTTTGAATTGCTTGTACTGAGTTGCGAATGACACTACTTATTTTGGTGCTTATTTATTGAATTGCTACAGCAATATAGGCAGTTAATTTGATCGAACAAGCATCCCGCTCGTCTTCAAGCACAATCTTAATTTGCTTCGGGTCAGTCATAGTGTAGCCGATCGCACTGGTGCAGAAGTTCGGGGCGATGGCGTCGGACCCTTGCCCGTGCTACGAGATTGGTCTAAAAATTAGTCTCCCTGTCTCCCCGACAAGAATGCAAGACAAATCCATCGCGACTTGATTTGTGTCAAGATCAATTAACTTATCCAGCACCACTTCTTTTTCTTTGGCAATGAACTCTAGCGCTGCACTTTCGATCGGGACAATTCCTCAACGCCATGAATCAGACAGCTTCGCCATTACCTTAGCACCGTTGTCTGTAGAGGAAATATATGCTTTGGCAGATGACCCTGCCAACGGAGCCGTGGTAATAATGAGCGGTACAGTCCGCAACCAAACTGAGGGTCAAGCTGTAGTTTCCCTAGAATATCAAGCCTACGAACCGATGGCCGTGCGAGTATTCCAGCAAATCGCTACGGAAATCCGCCGCCAGTGGGTCGATGTCAATCGGGTCGCCATTCACCACCGCGTCGGACACTTGCAGGTGGGCGAAATCAGCGTACTGGTGGCTGTTGGCTGTCCCCACCGGGGGGAGGCATTTGCAGCTTGCCAGTACGCCATAGATACGCTCAAACACAATGTACCGATTTGGAAAAAGGAACATTGGGCTGACGGTTCTAGTAGTTGGGTTAGTATTGGAGCGTGCGAGGTAGTCGGGCATTAGTAAGCAGTCAGCAGTCATTGAGTGTCTGATGACTCAAGCCGATGGCAGTTTCCGAGTGCGGGAACCAATCTGGATCTGCTAGCGTCAAAAAGTGTGGAATGTTCGATGAGCCAATTCCACCGATGAGCGACTTTATTTCCGTGTCCTGGTCTGCGGTTGTGGCGACCGTTCAAAGAGTGCAATTGCCAGCCGAAAAACTCTCTAATTATGACTTGGTGTTGCGTTGTCAGGAAGGAAATCGACCTGAGAGCACGGCCTTTTCAGAACTGTTGAAGCGGTATCAGTCCCACGTAGACAGGGTACTCTATCATTTGGCCCCTGACTGGCAAGACCGAGCAGACTTGGCTCAGGAAGTGTGGATTCGGGTCTACCGCAATATTAACCGCTTGCAAGAGCCTGTTAAATTTCGGGGCTGGCTGAGCCGCATCGCCACTAATTTGTTTTACGATGAGTTGCGGAAGCGCAAGCGGGTGCGAACTCCGCTGTCGCTGGACGTACCCCGTGCTCTGGAAGATGGCGAGGTAGATTGGGAAATTCCGGCGGACAGTCCGGGGCCTGATGAAGATTTGACGACTAGAGAATTTTACGACCAGTTGCGGGTGGCGATCGCAGATTTGCCTGAAGTATTCCGCACGACAATTGTTTTAAGAGAAATTGAAGGTTTAGCCTATGAGGAAATAGCCGAAATGACCGGAGTTTCTCTGGGAACGGTCAAGTCGAGAATTGCTAGAGCTCGCCAAAGATTGCAGTTGGAATTGCAAAAATATCTCGATGGTAATTAGCGATAGTGCTTTTAGAGGTCGATCAAGAAGATTTGGTCATGTTTGCTGTCATATCAAAACTTCTCTTTTAAAATATAATTAAGCAGTAAATCATTCTAATAGCCAGGGCATCCTTCCCCAATAAAAGCAACTTTGAAATATGAATTATCACTTTGAATCGGATAAAAATCAGCATCAGCAAGGTATCGGGGATTCACTCGCTGAAAATCAAGCTAACAACAATTATCCCCAGGGGAATGTAACTACTATGATGCGCGATCGCTTTGAATTGCTGAGTGCTTACCTCGACGGCGAAGTGACGGCTGCAGAACGTCGGCAAGTGGAGGAGTGGCTGACAAATGACCCCACTACGAAGCGTTTGTACTCGCGACTGCTGATGATGCAGCAGAGTTTTCGGTCAATGCCGGTGCCTGCTTCGGAACAATCTGCACAGGAGTTGGCGGCGAAGGTTTTGCAGCGGGTGGAACGCAAGCCGAAACGAACTTGGATTTTGGGTGGAGGTGCGATCGCAGCTTTGTTGATTGCGGTGGTGTCTGGTGTCGGTGGCGGCCGCCAATTGTTTGCTCCCGAGTTTGCTCGATCTCCCATTCCTGCTGAATCTGACGGTTTGATGGTGGCTTTGAACGAGCCTCTGATGGAGATTGTTAATCCCAACGATTTGATGCTTGGGGTGAATGCACCGATAATGGATATTCCCAAAGTTGGTATAGCAAGCCCTCAAAAGTCATTGCCAAAGGCGCAATAGGATTTCTGTTTTGAGCATAAATGAAGTTGCTAAGCTCCCTAAAAAAGGGGGCTTTTGCGGTTTTTCCCAGTTTTTCAAGTGGATATATCCTTTGACACTTTCCTGGCTTTGAATGACGTATTGTGGGGCGATCGCATCTTAATATCGAAGTAGGTAGCTAGTGGAATTAGAGCGGGCGATCGCACTTGTCACCGATTTTTTGCAGATTTGCGATCGGCAACAGCAATGTCTCCTCAATTTCCTGCCGCACAGTAGGAGATACATTACAACCGCTATTGAGGCAATCTACCAGCAATTTATTAGCATCGTAATACTTCCTCAGCAATGACTTCTGCAGTTCACTAAATTGCCAATCGTGACCTATATTGCGATATTTAATCATCACATTTCTTAATTGCTGAGTCCAATCTTGACCGTGATCTTTCCACCACTCCCGCTCCATTTTCCACCACGCCTGCATTTTGTAGGTATATGTTGAATCATATAGTTGTTTTTTGAGTTGTTGTAGCGATAGCTTCAATTCAGGTTCCAGATTCAAATTTATAGTAAAGACGAGGATAGAGATCAGATTGCGAGCTGACGCAGCAGCATAAACATAAGAAATATTAAGGTCAAGTGCATAGAGCATTCCAAGATCCAGAAGAATATCAGTAGTCAAATCAGAATCGCGTTCATTGCCAGAAGAAGAAGAAGTATTGTCAGAAAAAGAAGAAGAAGTAAAGTCAAATAAAAAAAGTCTCAGAGGTGGTCTAAAGGTATGGTCAATGGCATAACCAAGGCTATGAACCAAACTTATGTCAACCTCCAAGCGAGGATTACGGTTACTAACGCGCTCTAACTCTCTACCCATATAAAAAGCGCGGATAGCTGAGCGTTTATAGGGCTCATTAACGGAAATAGATTTATTTCTTACCCACATAAGGAACTGCTGCAACTGCTCATCGTCAGCGACGAGTGCATCCACTTGCTGTTTCATTAACAGCAATAAGTCATCAGCTTTTCGCAACATCACAACTGCCAGGAAAAAAACTTCTTGCCAGCGCTTCTCGGTGATGTGGATGGCCAGTTTTCCCAAAGCTTGTGGAGTCGAATTATTAACTATTTCTCTAGCAGTAAAATACTCTTGGAATGTTAGATGAGAAAACGAATAAATCCCTCTTGCCCTTTCCACTAATAAGCCATGTTGTGCCTCGATCGCCTTCAGCACAGCCTCACTATGTATCTCGAACTTAACGGGGTCAGTTGTGCTATCGGGCAAGTTAGCTAGATAGTCAGCAATCAATTGCTGAACTGTGTTTTTGTCAAAAAAGTAATCGCCACGATCAAAAGTAATAGCGGCTACAAAACCAAGTAAATGTTGCTTGTGGGAAAAATTTAAATTTCGATAAACTTCATCCCGTTGAATACCTCTGGTTTCATCCCATTTTCTGAGCAAAATTTCCAGTCCTTCTTCATACAACTTGGCTCGGTAGGATGGAAAATCTGCTTGTGCTTGGAATACTAAACAAGTCAAGTTAAGTAAAATTGGCGTTACTGCCAGTTCTCGAATTTGCTGATTTTTAGTCATTTTTAGCTTCTCTAAAAATTGAGATGCTAAAGCTTTTCCTGCCTCCAAATTATGGGAAAATGCCACAAACCAATTGCTCGCAAAGGCAGCAATTTGCTTGTTATTAAAATCGGCTACCTCAACACAAGTAAAGGCTTCGTCGTGAAATCTGTATTTAGAAGCGGCAATTCGACAGGTAATAATAAACAGATTGTTGTAATAGTTTTGGACAAACTGACGAATCTGTCTGACGACTGCCTCGCTATCTGATTCTGGCACTTCATCTAAGCCGTCCAATAAAATTAAACATCTGCCTTGACTAAGTACAGATTCAGTTTGCGATCGCGCCTCAACTCCGCAACTGGCAAATTCGTCACTGATATATTCTAATAAGTCAAGATTAGCGATTTCAGCAAAGGTTTTTAGAGGGATAAAAATCGGTATTTTGTTGGCTTCAAATTCTGATCGATCGCACTCAATGGCAATGTGTTTTAAAAAGGTAGTTTTACCGGAACCCGGTTTGCCGAGTACCATCAATTTAGAGTGAGATTTCACTGCATCCAATCCAGGGACTCGTTTCTGGCGTACTTTACCCAATCCCAAGCGGTTAAAGTTATCCGCATCTGGGTTGAAGTCTCTCAATAAATCGCGAATTTCTCCCGGCTGCCAACTGGTAATTTCCTCCAAAATGTTGACTTCAACGTAGAGCTTGCTGACATCAACGGGCTGTGCAATATCTAACAGTTGCATTTTGCTGTAAAGCTGTTGGATTTTGCTGTGGCATTTTTGCCGGATCTCTTCCACTACCGAATCAATGTCTAAATTCGATGGCTGCGTACTTTCTGGTGGAGGACGATCGACAATTTCTTCCCAATTCAACTGCAAAACCGTGCAGAAAGCCTTGAAAGCATTGGCTTTAATGGGTTCTTGTCCTCGTAAGAAACGCCTCCAAGTTGGCAGCGACAGACCATCGGCATAAGGGCCTGCCTCTGTCCAAGTTCGATCGGGTTCTAATTTTTGACTAGCTTCTACTAACCATTTGGGGTCTTCTATTGTCGAGCCCCTTTCTCTTCTAGCTTGCTTAATTTTTACTAATCCCTCCTCAGAGGCTTTGAGGGTCGTCATTATATAATTTACTTCTCTAATTGTCAATGTCAATTTTAGATCAGTTTAGCGATCGCAAACTGAGTTTGTCAAGACCCCAGCAACAAAGAGAAAATGATCCTGACAACAACTGCACGGCATACGGGAAAAGTCAGGCATAAATCAGGCCAAATTAACCCTTCAGAATGCCATTCTGTTGTGTCTCTAAAAATTACCTATTAAATAATGAGAAAGGATAGCAACATGAAAAATAGTATAAATGACATTCCCTCCCGGGGAATAGGCATAAAACTTATTAGCAAAATTGCCGATAAGCTAAGCTATACACGCACTTCTGACGAGCGAAACTGTCTATTAATTGTGAAATATTTTCATCCAGGTATAATACCACCCCAACCTCCGCCTCAATCTGGTTATTTAAAGCGGGTACTTGACTTGTGGAATGCCTTTATTTTGGGGTGGCAAAAGCAACGAAATTACCAATCTTGTCAAACTTATAACCAGCCAATTAAAACAATTCACCTTCCACTCAATAGTGACCTCAAGAGTGTTGTTCAAGTTTTATGGTGGGTCGAGCAGTTAGAGTATCTACCCATTCCCGAAGCAGTTTTGCAGCAGTGCAAACTTGCTACGATAGAAGGGTTTACAAATGCTGTTCGCCACGCTCATAAAAATCTGCCCTTGGCAACTCCGATCAACCTTGAAATAACCGTATTTAACGAACGCCTAGAAGTCAAAATTTGGGATATGGGAGAGCCTTTTGACCTCCAAGCTAAGTTAACTGAAGAATTACCAGTTATTTGGAGCGAGCTGGGGTTTATCCTTGACTAAAGCTGTTCTGTAATTCCCAGCTTTAAATTGACAACAAAAAGAAACTTTTTTGTTATGACTACTGATACTACTCCCAAGATTCTCGTGGTGGATGATGACGCTTCCATCCGCACTCTAGTTCATCGTTTTTTAACTCAGAAATATCAAGTAGATTCGGCAGCAGATGGCGAGACCGCTTTAGAATTGTTTGAGAAATTAAAGCCACTGCTAGTAGTTCTCGATTGGAATTTGCCGGATACTACAGGCTATCACCTCTGCCAAGAAATGCAGCGCCGTACTAATGTTTTTGTGATCATGCTAAGCAGTCGCACAGACGAAGCTGATAAACTTAAAGTCCTGTCCGCCGGTGCTGATGATTATATCTGTAAACCCTTTGGTTTAGCAGAGTTGGCAATTCGTATAGAAGTTGTGTTGAGACGGATGAGACCTGTAACTCCATCACGTATTGTATTCGATCAATTCGCGATCGATTCAGCGCGCCGGGAAGCAACACTCAACGATCGCATTATCAAGTTATACCAATTTTATGTGAAGTTGCATATAATAGAGAGATAGCTTTTATGGTGCGTTTATGAGTCGTAGTTTAAAA
>NZ_JAUBUE010000045.1:0-52563 GCF_036705305.1 Microcoleus sp. B3-D7
ACCAGTCTCAACAACTGGGCTAACCGTCCTATAAGCTTTTCAGCCTACTTTAGGTTAAACGAATCGCACCGTTAACTGTTGTATTGGATCGGGTTGGGGCGTATCACCGTTAGGCCCGTTGCCGTTGGTCATAGTCATGCCTCACTCGTGTCTGATAGAAGAAACTGGCGATCGCTTTTGATACAGATAAAACTATCGCCAGCGTCGCCCAAGAAGTTGTTACTAAGTTATTACCAAGTTTGATGCCAATTAGTTAGTTGGATTCAATGGGATTCGCTTAGTAACAATGCTCATAAATTCACCCTCACTTGGAGCAGGCATAAGGAAACTCCACTCGCTGATATGAGCGAACTGTAGCCTGTAAAGCCAGCGAATCGTGTATGTTACCCCGTAACTCGATCCAAAAACCATTACCCTTACCGCTTATAAAAACCTAGGTAAACCTGGGTAAGCTCTGCGGTATAAGCTTTAAACATTCTTTCTTAGCGCTTATGCTTCCCCGATGTCGAGGTTGACCAAGAAACTCCAGTTAGAAACGCTATAATAATCACAACGACGTGATATTGTAGCGGAACGTTTGATATTTTTATTTAGTTGGTTCCACTCGCTCCAAACGTGCTTTTCTGAATTCACTTCAGAATAGGCGGTTAAGGAGCGAGGTATTTTTTCACTTAATTTCATAGCCCTGCGAGCAATTAGCAGTGCAGCCGATTCGTCACTAGCTAAGCCATACATTCTTAAATATTTCACCAAGCCGATAATACTTGAATAAGCCGGGTTAACTGCAATCAATTCAATTCCGCGATTCGATAGAATAGAATTGAGCTGTTTATAAAACTCACTGTAAGCCCAACCCGACAACATCCGAGCATACTTTCTACCTTTCTCTCCCAGCGATTGCTTTTTTGTTGAGAAATCAAGTTCTTCACAAACCACAGGACATTCAAATTCTGTGGCTTTTACAGCTAGTTGCAGACAGGCATCAACAATTTGAGCCTGTTGCTTACCACAGGGTAAACCCATCTGCAATGGGAGTTGTCCTTTGGCTTTGAGATTCCCTTCAGAATCGACATACACCCATCCAATAGAACCGGGATTCATGTCGATACCAATGCAACCGTATATTCTCTCTCTAGAAACCTGCTTCACGGGATTGGGGGTAAACTGCACAGCAGCAACCCACTTTCCATTCTTACGGTAGAAATGCCAGGTTTTAGCACCGCATTCTGGCAGTCTGTTTATGTTATGGCTAAAATCACCAATCTCAGAGGACAGGGTTTTTCCAAATCGCGACTCTAAGCATTTTGGGACTCAAAAAGTTATTTTATCCCCATCCCACTGGCAGACTTGATTGCCAAAAGACTCATCTTTAGAGCCGACGACAAAAATATCACATGGAGGGATGAAGACTTTGACTGGCAAAAGTCTTAAATGTTCTACTCTGTTAATTAACAAAGTCAGTTTACGCTTTTTATTGTGAATTTGAAAACGCAAATTCTGCCAGTTTGTGGATTGATATTGAAGCGAGCAGGCTAGGGGAAAATTGCAACCTGTTTTTGATTTGTGCCATTTTTTATTAGCATAGAATTTACGAGCTAATACCAACTTGCGTTCGGCTTTTTTGAGCCCCGCACCAATAGATTTGATTTTTCCTTCAAGAGCTTTCATGTGTAAAATCCTGTGTTCTTTCGCACCGTCTACACGACCCTTAGCAGAACTGATTACACCATTTGCGTGGCGCTTATTGATGCCGTAGGTTTGCTGTAAATGCGTGTTCCACTCGGATTTCTTGAATTCTGTATTAAAAAGTAAGTGGTTGACTGTTTCAATACTTGCAGCCCTAAAGATTGGGGCGTAAGCTTCCAAGAACATCTCGAAATCTGTAAATCCGAGTTCGTTGAGTTCGTGTACTGGTGTGGGTAAGCCTTTGCAATAAGTTAGGGTAGCCATTGATTCGACCTCTCAATGTGTTTATATTTTTGTATGTTAGCAGAGCTTTAAAGCTCTGCTAACTCGCCAATACTCATCAATCTATCATTTGGCTTACCGAGAATTTAACTACTAAATCCTAGGTAAATCCAGGTAAAATGTCAACAGTCATCAACCCGTTCATAGCCATCAGATTGAGCTGGCAAACTGTCCACACCAGGAATGACCGACGGTAAAGTATCGCCTGAACTCGGCACAAAATCCAGATTGGGGGAATAAACCAATTGCGGCGTGAAACTTGGTTGCGAATCAACCAATTGCTGCGTGAAACTCGGTGTCGTTGGCAACCCAATGCCAAAGTTTGCAATCATAAAAAAGCCTCTTACTCGTTCTAGGGGATTAGTCGCGTGGGGGATGTTCCAGATATTCTTTCTTGGCGTGATTAGTTGTAGGTTGCATCATTGCCCTATAAAAAAACTCAGCCCATTAACCGGACTCAAAGAGAAATTTGGGACGGCATCTTCTATCAACCCAAGAATTAATCGTGCCTCCCGTCGCCCGGTGTGGGTGCTGTCGGTGCGTTGGATTCGCTAGCTATTCGCCAGCACAGTGCGCTTGCTAGTTGGTTTTGTTCGACACGATCAAGAACTCGCACTGTCGGAAACCAAGCCTGCAAGTGGGATAAGTCGCTGTTGACGCTACCCGAATACGCTTGGAACGGGTCGCTCTCCAAACAAACGAAGGTTCGCAAAGCGTAGAGCTCATCTAAGTTGAGTCCATCCAAGCGATTAATCAAGGATTCGAGGGAATATTTTCGGGGCGTTGTGTGTCCCGTAATCGCTTGTTCCCCCAGTTCCCACCAACTCATCACGTCGGCTCGTTCGGTGGAACACAAAATCTCCGACTTCCGAACGCAGAGGTAAACTGGGTGGCCGTCTTCCTGTATCAAATTATCTCGGTCATCGAGCAAGCGACCGGTGACGGTTTCAGAGCGAACGTCGGTCACTTCCATGCGTCCCATTGTGGTGGTGACGCGGGGATTGGGTATTTCTACAAAGCTTGGTCGGGCGGGTTGCGGTGGCTGCCCGTAATCTGCGAACATAGAGGAAATCTCCATTGTGAGTGCCACACCCCGCCCCAGAAGATTGCGAGTCAGAGGGGGCGGGGTTTGGTTTTGGATGAATTTCCACATTGTACCCCTTCTGAGTCCCTGTGTATACCCTCAGAGTCGAATATTGGGCATGAGGGAGAATCCTTAAGGACTTAGGAACCCCTAAATCCTTGTAGGATAAGCAGTATATGAATTGTGGAAATATTGAAAATGCCCGACAGTGATGCTCCTAAAATGGTACGCATAGATTTTTCCGTGCCTGCTCCGCTTTTAGAGCAAATGCAAGAATTAGCTAAGGATGAGGGTTGGAAACCTGCGGAATTGCACCGGATGCTTTGGGTACTCGGGTTTGCAGCGTATACCGAACAGAGCAACAAACGCTTGGTAAACGATCGACTTAGGGCAAAGAAGGCTAAGGATCAACTCGACACCTGAGCTGTTGAGGCAGTCAAAACGCCTCGAACGAGGTGACACCAAGAATTAAAGGTATTCGTTACTGTTAAAAAGCTCCCCAGCATCGAGAAAATTACTGATTAACGAGCTAAAATTTAGAGCTAAATTTGACAAACCTAGAGATGGCAATGGTGTGAGGCATATTTTTTAAGCAGCACGAGTTTAAGTTCGAGGGGAAACATCTAAGCCTCGCAAATAATGTCTAGACACCTTATGCTGTGTTGTGTATTCTAGAGGGGTTCCCACTTGTTGGGTACACTAATTTAATGAAAGCTCTCCTAGCTAAAAAAAGGGGAATTCCCCTTATTGGCGTCCTTACTTGTTAGGGACACTAATTGGTTAGAAACTTTCGCCGCCTAAAAGGGAATTCCCTATGGGCATCTCTACTTGTTAGAGAAAAAATAAAGGGAAAAGCTCGGATAGCCTATGTGGCAGTCTGGGCTTTTCGGTTTTTACTCGATGGCGGAAAGTTAGGCGCTTGATGAGATGAGCTAGGTAGGGAGTATTTTAAGGCAGGTAAAGCTTTTTGTAGTGAGTGCCTCAGCTATCTTGAGTATGTACCTGTAGCACAAGCAATATTACCATTTTGATAGGTCGGTTCTGGCGGTTTAATTGTGCCGACAGAATCATTTTTGCACACTATAGATTTGGTCGTTATCTTACTTTTCGATGTATTGGGTTTAACTTTTGTAGCAGGAATTACAAACACAGCGCCGACAAAGCTTCTATAGTTTCTTTGCTTTGAGATTGCATAATTAAAGGTTGCCTGTTTTGTGACTAAAAAGGAATATGTGTAATTTTTTGGATCAGCATTAATGTCAACTTTTAGAGGCTTAAGTGAAGTGCTAAAAACACTTTCTTTGGCAAAATGGGCTTCCTGGCGTTGGTTGTAGTTTCTAACATACTCTTGGGCCATTCCTTCCCTTACGTACCTAACTCTACTCATAAATGTCGTTACAATTCCCCAACCAAAATATCCAATCACCATCCAAACACATAAATTTCCCACATTTTTAATTAAAAAAGTAGCTAATTTAGAATTTTGTTGCCTCATTGTTTTGTATCCTGTGTTTCTGCTGTAAGGACTTTAGTTTGGTTGCACAAGTTCAGTAATGCGATCGGCTATTGGGGGATGAAGCAGAGAGCGCCTCTTACATTGCACTTTTAGCTCTTATCGGGCGGGGGAAGTGGCGGTAGGGTTTTGTAGGGCTTGATTCTGGGTTGTGGTAATCCGACTCATCATTAAGAAATTGTGCCATGATTCTACCAAACCCATAAGGCAAAAAACGCTCACGGACAAGAAAAACTTGATATCCCAAACATTACAACTCGTCAACCGCACTACTGACCCGAATATACTGGCGCACTAGGGAAAAATTAGCGATCGTTGATCGTTTGTTTACCTGGACTCACCGCATCTCCGTGAATAGCTGATGCGACCCCGTTGCTAAATCGGTTTTGGAAATATTAGCCATTCAGGAAAGCTTGGACATCAAATAAACTGAGTTGCCCCACACTTGTACTTAGGGCTTTGCATCTTCGGTTCGGCTTTGATAACCCATTACGCCAACCCGGATAGGATGTGGCTGGCCATCCCGTGCTGATGAAAGAGGGAATCTTGGCAACTTCTTGGAGCCATGTTTTGTAGGGAGTGTATTGTCTAAAACCGAAGGAAAAGCGCTCCTTTGATATCCATTTCTTAGCGCTTTTCCCTTCTATTGGTTCTCCCATGAGCAAGCATTGAGCTTCGTACTCTAACAGAGCGTTGGCAATGCTACGAATTGCTTTATCCCTCCAAGTAAATTCTTTCATGGGCTAACTCCGCGTTTGCTACATTATGGGTGTTTTGTACCCATGCCGGGGCTGTAATATCGAGACTTCTCCGGCATAGATAATTTAGTTGCTCTCTAATTTCTGGTGGTATTTCCTAGTTTCCGAGATTCTACGCTTGAGGGTGTCTAATGCCATCACCGCTGTCCAATTACCCCAATTAGCTAATTGGATATATTGCTGTATCAATTCTTCGGTGATTTGTTGGTCTAGCCACTGCACCAATTCTGCGGTTGCTTGGCGCGCTTGGGGATTGGTGTTGCCGAACATCTCGAACATTCCCAAACGCTGCATTTGCTCTAAGGTCATACTTTCCACCGCTTTCACGGCTTCTTCCAACTCTTGGGCGGTCAACTGGGACGGCTCATGGGGATGCTGCTGTAACAGGAAATAATCGATTTCTTTGTACGCGCCGACATACATTTTATGGCGAACAGTGTCGCATAAAATTGCGTGTTCGGGCAATTCATAAAATTCTCCAAAACGGAAACCCATCGCCTTGAGGCATGGGAGGAGTTTTTGCGAATTTAGTCGCAGTGAGTCTTCGAGAAAGAATAGCTATAGCCATCCTTTCGGTGAACAATTTGGCAGTATTTGTAACCAATTCCCTGAACCAATTCAGATGCAGAAATATTAAACGAGCCACTTGTTCTAACAGCAACACGACCCACATAAGTGCCGATTTTTTTTCCACTGGTTACAACCGCCTTCACAATGTCGCCAGTTTGAAAACCTTTGACAAACTTGTTGCGAGGAGTGTACCGGGATGGAAAGCCAAATTTATCAGTTCGGCACATTTGGCGCGTACCGTGTCCAGTTGCTTTAATTAACAAAGGTTGATTTGTCAAAACCTCCAAAGACTCAATATGCCCAACACAAGCCGCATCAATCCAGTGAGATTTAGCTAATCCCAGTCGAGTGCGATTAAACTTGGTTAATCCACCAGAGCCAGTCGATACAGGTAAACCCATCTCTTTGAGCCGATTCAGTAAAGCCCAACGGGTTGAATTAACTACTGCCGCATCCCTAAGAGGACGTTTCGCTTGGGCAAGTATCCGCTTGAGAACATCTGGCTTTTTAACCAGGAACCTCTCAATATCTTGAGTACCTTTCTTGATATTGCACTTCTCACAAGCAAGGCAAAGATTAGAGATGCGGTTAGTACCACCTTTAGCTTTGGGATGGATATGCTCAACTTGCAACGGCACGTTTTCGATACCACAATAAGCACATTTTCTATCCCATTTGTCAAGCAAATACTGCCGCACTTCATAACCAAGCAAAGTGCCTTGTTGATACTCAACACCAGAGATTTCTGGGTTTTCTAATTGTTGCAAATCAAACCGTACCAACTCTTGAACAATTGAACCAACTGGTGCAAATCTAATTAGTTTTGCCACCCAAGTCATTATTGTTTCAACTCGATGCTGCAAAGATGGCGCTAGCCATCCCTTCGGTTTAGTCCGGTTTAGAAACCTTGCTGGACGATAACGAGTATGTCTGTTTCTACGATCGCGCCGTAGAGAGCGACGAGATTCAAGACTAGCTTTAATTGCTTGACCCCGATGGGCTAATTCTGCGCCAAACAGCACCCTAGAGCCTTGCAATAAAGCGATTCCGCTTGTTTTGGAGCCTGGGTCTAACTTAAGAGTTAGTTGCTCTGGTGTGACCTCATTCTTTGAAACCTTGAGCATAAGGGTAAATGGGTATCTGCGGAAAACCGCAGCTTTACCAGAGGTTAACAACCGTCTTGCTACCGATGGGTGGCAAGGAGTTAAAGGTTGTTTGTTAATGTCGATAACGAATACGAAATTTGACATTTCTGCCACTCCATTTCTGGGTAAATTTAGCTTCGCCAATGTTTAGTGAGCTTTTTAGACTTGCAGCACTGCGTCAGTGACCTTAACGCTTTTTAACTGCAAATGACAGAGCGGAAAACTAGCTTCGCATTCTCCGGTGTCTTGACTCACAAAACGTAGTCTGAGGACTAAGGCTGGTCAGTACGGCTTGCAATTTCTTACAAGCCCATCCCCTTCAGGGGTGGGTTACTGACCACAGATTAGGTCTATCGCGGGTTCTGGAAATTGATTCCGGACATATTCTATGAACGCAGGTTCACCTGCAATGCCCACTCGGTTTTGCAAATCTGCCAGTTTCAACTTTTCTTCTACTTCCAGCCGGTGGATTCCTGTTGAATTAATCAAAGCGTAGAGCATAGCTTACTCCCTATTTTTTTACACCCTAGCGGTAGCCCTTTAATTTAAATTATTGGTATATTTAAAATTACTCTTGATATTAAGTTGATTTAGTATGACACCAACTCAACTAGACCAGAGAACAATACCGAGACACAAAGTCGCTCTCAAGCGCAATGAATTGAGCTTACCTATGGCTGCTAATATTGATGGGGGGATACTCCAACACCACCATACGCACTTGGATTATGGATGTGGTCGTGGGGATGATGTCCGCTTCGTCCAAGCAATGGGTTTTCGCTCCCGGGGTTACGACCCTTACTAATTTCCCCGAATCAAAAAAGCGGCTGATATTGTCACCCTGATTTATGTCCTCAGCACTATTGAAACTCTCATGGTTCGGTGTGAAGCGCTCATCTCTGCTTACCACCTAACCCGCCCAACTCTCGTGGTTAGTGCTATCACGCCCGCGATCGACCAATCATGCGGGTATTGCTTACAGCGATGGCGTAATTACCAAGTGGGGTACGTTCGAGAAGTGCTACTCCCACACGGAACTCAAACAATTGAAGATACTTTGGGCGTACCTGCTCGGTATGTCACTCACAATACCTACACTGTTTCTCACAACTCTAAAGCTCTTTCCCTGATAATCCACCCAAGATTTTTTCCTTGAAAGGCAGTCTGTCCCCGCCATTTGGAGGGGGCTATTTTAATTATCCAAAACCACCGGATTTGGTGAGGTCAGACTTAAACTGAAGCCAATACTATTATTTTATAACGTAATAAAAGCCAGCATTTATGAAGAAAAAACCATCAATACCAGATGCAATTCTGGCTATAGATTTTGGCGGCTTATCTACTAGAGTTTTCTGCCAAAGCTCGCAAGCAGGCAGTAAAGCGAACTCCTTTGTAATGGAATCGCAGGTGGGGCCAGTGAGCCAAGACATAGCCAATTGTTTCACACAACCCAACCTCGCATCAGCATGTCCCGAAAATATTGCTTGGGTGGCAATTGGTAATGAATGCCGAGCCGTTGGCTACTTGGCCGCATCGCAATTCAATGCTCACATCGGTTTAGCGGGACTGAAGTACAGTAGCGCTTTGTACAAAGCTCTAGCAACTTTGTGGGTAGTGTCGCGGAAGTTAGATTTAGGCAGTCAATTTAGCGCTGCGATCTCCGTTTTCTTGCCCCCAGGCGAATTTAATGACTCCAAGCAATTTTTTGAGCTCTTAAGTCAATACTCTGCTTCATTTGAAACACCCACCGGCAAGCTCTCCGTCACCCTGGACAAAACCCAAGCTTTGCAAGAAGGGGGCGGCATTGCTTTGATCCACAACAGTAATTTAGGTTCAGCCTTCAAGCAGCGGGTAACTGCCTTTGTTATGGTAGGATTTCGCAATGCTTCGGTAATAGTTTCGGCACGCGGTGCTGTCGGTAAGGGCAAAACTTCAGACTTAGGAATGGTAAGGTTGGTGGATCTAGTTCAAGAGCGAACCTCTAACTACGATGCTTCCCGTTTGGCTTTATCAATTGCTCAAGCGGGCGTAAGCTACAACCGCCCTTACTTTTACCGAATTGCTCGGAATCGAGAGGAAACAGCTAAAGATCGAGAAGTTGACCAATTGATTGAAGCAGTCAAGCTGTCTCGCTTTGACTACGCTCGCATGCTATCTCATTGGATTAATGAAGTGCTGCCGCCCGATTTAGATGAAATTGTATTTTGCGGGGGTACTTCTGAATATATGAAGCCAGAACTGCGAAATCAGTTTTCTCATTATTCGCTGTCTTGGCACGCAGGTATAACAGTGCCAAAAACACTTGACCCTGATGGTTTAGGTTGCCGCATAGCTGATGTTTACGGACTATTTTCTTACTTCAAATCTCAGTTTGAGGTACTGAGGCAAAGCTCTGTTGCGGCAACTTCTCAGAGGGCAGAAAATACAACTTCCCGTTCAGGAGATGCTCCAGTCCCCACGACTGATATACAGAGTGTAAAAGAATGTGCTGAACAATCTACCAAGCCAAAATCTGAACAATCTATCAAGCCAAAATCTGAACAACCTACTCACCCAAAATCCGAGCCACCTACTCTATTAAAACTTGAGCAGTTTACTCACGCTAAATCCGAGCAATCTACTGAACCAAAAATTGAGGAATCTACTGAACAAAAGACTGAAGATATTACTGAACCAAAAATTGAAGAACCCGCTGAATCAAAATTTGAGGAACCCACTGAACAAAACACTGAAGATATTACTGAACAAAACACTGAAAATTGCGCTCAACAACAGGCTAATTCAAGTATCAAAGAGAGCTGCTTAGATGATTCTAATAAATTGAGTGATGAGTCGTCGTCCAATACAGAACCTTCATTAGAGGAATCAGAAGCAAACTTAGATGCAGCTCTCTTATTGGGAGGACCCTACCGAGGTGCTGGAAAGAAGGTGAGGAATTATGCCTAGAAAACGTTACAAGGAATTTTGCTGGCGCTGTCAAGTTTTGCCGGATTCCGAAGACGCTATCTTGCTGTCTTACCTGCAAAATCATCCTTTTTTTAGTTTCCAGGAAACGATTTTACCTCTAATCAAAGCGCGGTGGCTGTTAGCATCATTACGCAATAGCGGTAGTCATTCTAGTACAGAGTTAGAGTATTTGAGGCGAGAAAGCATTAATTTTTTGCTCAGGCAGATAGATGAAGTTTGCCGAGATGCGGGATTTAACTGTACCGAGTTAGGAGCAATTGCCCCTGGTATTTCTTCGGGTTTAATTCCTTTAGCTACTTTCCCTCAATTATCGAATTCAGGTGCATCTATTGCTGCAGAATTAACGGCCCCTGAGAGTTCAAAGTCAGCAAGTTTGCCCGAAGAAAAAGAACCAGACGAATTTTCGGGAGAAGTTGAGTTTGAAAACAGCGCGTTTAACTTAGCTGGTTTCGATCCGGCAATGGTCGGGCCTAGCTTTAGTTAAAAATTATTAAGTCTTGAAGAGAAATCGACATCCAGCAAGGAGAAATGAAATGACTAACATGATTCACTTGGTTGACGGCGAGAAAGGTGGCGTTGGCAAGTCGATGCTAACTCGGATTCTGGTTGAATTCAATCAGAAGTATGAACTGCTGTACACGTTAATTGATGGCGATTTTCAAAATCCTGACGTGCAGCAGCGCTATCCTGAACACAATGCAAAAATCCTAGCTTTAGTTGAGGATGAAGAGAAGTTTTTCGATATCGATATTATTTTTGAAACAGCAGTAGAAACTCCTGTGATTGTCAATTTACCAGCTCGGGTTTACGGCATTATCAACAAATGGATTGACGAAGCTAATTTAACTTCTCCCGATTTTAAAGAGCAGTCAGGAGTTGACGTATGCAAGTGGTTTATTTGCGGTGGCACGACGGACAGCATTGAAATGTTTATTGACTCTTTCAACTACTTTGAAGGTCAGCTCAATCACATTTTTGTCCGCAATTTTGGAGTTTGCAAAGATTGGTCGCACGTACAAAGCCATAAGGAAATGAACAAGCTCATTAATAATTACCGAATTCCTGTCGTAGATTTGCCGGCTCTGAGTGCAAGAGAGCGCAAGTTTATTGATACGAAGCGGTTGTCATTTTCTCAAGCAATGAAACACTCTGAATTCTTCTTGATTAGTCAACAGCGATTGCATACTTTTCTGGAAGACTGTTTCCGTCTGATAGAAGATGTAGGTTTGTTTAACAACGCACCCAATCGCAATAAGAAAGAAGTCATCGCTCCCTATGAACGAAAAAAAGATGAGGAAATGCCACCCGAGAATAAACCACAAATTTAGGAACCGGTTGTCAACTTTATTGGACGGACAAAATGTGTGAGTTCAGACTAGAGACTGCGCGAGTCTGGACAGCATAAAGATTGGGATTTTGATTAAGTAGGAGGCTGAATGTCGGATCGACTTTTAGAAGAACTTTCCGAAGTTGACTGTGAAGAGTTTGGCGAGATATTGGAAACGCCAAGGGAAGAGGGCAGACTTAATAATACCAAAAATAATTCCCTACAATCCGCTGAAAAATTGCAAAGTTTGCCCGATTCTCCAGATACAGTCCCAGAATATGCAGTAGAAGAAAAGTTGAAATCCGATGGGAGTAAGCTAAATGAAGAGGAGTTTTGGCAACTCATAGAAGATGATTCGAGGGAAAGAGAAGCTCTGAACCGAGATCCTCTATCTAGCCCTCCCATCTACGAGAGAGATACTGAGTCACTAATCAGCCAGGTACTCAAGGGCAAAGACTCCAAATTTCGCTCTCACGTCATTCAGACAGCTTACCGATACGGTCTCAATAAAAATGACCCACTTTTTATCGTATTGCTGGCGACAGGTCAACTCGAACTGCTGTTAGAAAAAAAACCGCAAGAGATTGACCAGTTTTTCAAGAATTGGCAATCTCAATGGCAAGGTGATTTGAAAGATTCTCAAGCTGTTATTTCTCAAGAACTGGAACAAGTTCGCCAGCTTACTGAAAATTGGGAAAAAGAAAGCAGGGAGTTTTTAGAACGGCAGGGAAAAGCGGCTGTTAAGGTGCAACATCGCCATATTTCTAACTCAGTTTACACCCTAGTGCGACAAGCAGCTTTAGAGAAAGTTGCTCACGATATTTGGTCGGTGATTTTTGGGAGCGGGGTAGTGTTAGGAGCAATGGCGATCGGCGCGTTTATCGGGTTAGCGGTGCCCCGGTTCATTCCACCGCCAGAACTCGACCCAAAAGGGCCGCGTCAGCTCACTTTAGAACAAGCCGTAGCGCTCGAATGGGGGCTGAGCAAAGAGGGTCAGTTTGCTCGCCTGAACGCGGATACAATTCAGTGGGCAACAAGCAATGAAGGGAAATATGCTCGCCAATTTATGAACTGGAATCAAGCTTTGTTGAGCGAGAAAGGGGGCAAAAAATTGTGTGAAACTGAGATAAATCGATTGGGGGTGACGCTGACAGTAGAGGGTAAACCTGCACAAAAAGGTTTTTGTACTTTGTGGATTCGCTCCCCTCAAGAACGAAAGTTTGTTCCTTGATGACAAATACTAAAATCGAGAATGGGATGTAAATAAGTTAGCTTAACAGGAGAAATTTATGATTGCCAATTTGAACAATCAGCCGTTACCGGACAAAAATCAGAAGCAAGTGCAGTCGCCAATCTCGGGTGTTTTAGTTGCACTAGACGACCCATTCGATAAGATGGTTTGGGATTACTGTTTGAGTCAAACATACCCAATATCGGAACAGATTAAGATTGTGCTGAGTGCTTTCTGGGGGCCGTTTGCTGCTAAAAATGCTAGCAAGTCTCCAGAGCGAGTGCGAGCAATAGCTTGTTATTCACTGCAACAATTAGCAGCTCAACAAAAATTGATTGACTCAGTGTTTGAACTGTCAAGTGAATCAAGTGACATACTCCCACATCAAGCTGAGTACAGCTATGACGTGGGCATCTTTGCAGCCCGATGAAGGGTGTGCAAAATTTCCTTCGCGGTACTATCATCTATAGTTCCTACTATAGAAAGATTCCCGCTACGGCGTTTTCTCCTTGGGAAAATGCCCAACCCAAGTCTCTTTAAATTAATCGCGGCGTTAACATCGCGATCGACCATTAAAGAATGTTGCTCATCCCAATAGCTTCGCATACCGCAATCGGTGAAAACAATTTCATTCCGATAGCACAGAACCATTGAGGTATAAGCAGGTTTTTGCGGAACGACGACTGATCCAGCTTTTTCGGCTATGTATTCCAGCGTCTTAAAAAACTGACCGAACGCAGCATCCAGCCAAGACTTATTTAGTCCTGATTTAGCTGATTGACCGTTTGGGAGGTAAGTACCCTCATTATCTTGCTTAACTTTATTCCGTTTCGTTAAGCCTTTTAAGTTTAAGTCCTCATGAAAAAAGAATTTAGCTCCAGACCTGACAAGTCTGTGAGCTGTTTTGTAGTGGAAATCTTGGCGACAACGCGCTATTTTTTGGTGCTGTCTCGCTTCTTTTTTGGCTAATTTCCGTCGGGCTTTAGAACCGCGCTTCCGTTTGTTCCGCTTCCTTGATATCTGGTCTAACTTAGCTTGGTTTTTGCGAAGCGGTTTCAACGAAGGTAGCTTTTCCCCTGACGATGTTGCTAAATAGACATCTTCATGTAGCACCGCATCCAACCCAATTGAGTTATCCCAGTTTGGGGTAACTTTATCAGGAATAAACTGGGGTACTGAAGCGTCTTCAAGCATTATCTGGATGAACCAACCGTCAGCCTTTCTAGTTACACTAATTTGCTTAATAGTGAATCCATCGGGGATTGGGCGGTGCATCCGAACTTTTATGACACCCAACTTCGGCAATCGGATATAAAACCAATTCTTGCGAACCAGCTTAATCCAGTCGTTATTAGCCGTAGAAAAAGTCATCGTCCGGTAATCCGCTTCAGTCTTGAATCGGGGCTTACCCGATCGCCCGCCTTTACTGTCCCCTACGATAAACTGCTCAAAGGCTTTATCTACTCGCTTAGAAACATCTTGCAGAATAGTTGAATCTACCTGCTTGAAGTCCAATAGCTCGCCACTGTGGAAGACTTTTACTAGGTCTTTTTTGATGACTGGTAATTGTTGTTTTTGGGAATAGTAGTTAGGCTTTTCACGAGGCGTAGAGATGCTAGCAACTAATGGGCAAGCATTTATAGCAGTTCGGTTACTCTCCCACCAATCAAATCGATCGCCTAGCTGCCTGTTGTACCAATAGCGACAAATTCTCAACCAATGATTTAGACTTAACTTTTGAATGGTGTTGGGATAGAACTGATACTGATATGTTACTTTCATTGCGCTACGACCTTTACGCATTTGCTGAGAATAAAAATACCAGAAAAAACTATATTGTGTCAAGCAGTAATTTAATAATTATGTCAAGTAACGATGTTGGCAAATAAAGATTTGTTCATCTCGTCATCCACACCTTCATTGCTCGCCCGCTATGCTGGCGAGGACATGAAAATGTGGAATCCTCGATTCACGCGCCTCTCATCCCACACTAATCGAAGCGATATAGTGTGGGGATTCCCGTCTGACTAGCTAAATACTGCAATTCGGTGGGAGTAAGAGCCGTTGTTCTTTCTAACAAGTTGAGGATTTCTATCTCAAAAGGATCTAGATTTCCTAATTGGTGAAGTCGGTCAGTGCGATCGCAAATTTCTTGAAGTCCGGGTTGATTTTCGAGCGGTACAGCAGTAAGAGCCGAGTGTTTGAAGGTGTACAAGTACATAGTAACGGTGGGGATGTGTCGCATCCACACAGTGGCGGTTTTCTCCCCGACTGACTGAATGCGGCCTAACCTGCCGTTAACGTCTTCGCGATCTGGCGCGTACACTTCCACTAAGGCACCAATTGTGAGCGTCAGGTGATGAGCGATGGTAGGTTCACCTTCAAGCTTTACTTTTTGGTCGCGCCCCTGTAAACTTTTGGCAACCTTAACTGGACGGCTGCGAGCATCCGAAGCCAAAGCGATGACCTGCTTCTTGGTCATCCCCGCAGAGCGATTCAGTATTTTCCACTTCATATCCTCTCCTCCAATAGAACTCAGGGTGTCTACTGCTTTAGCAAACTGAGCGTCTCTGCGAATTGTTTTTGGGGATGCCTTGAACTGTGCCCCCAACTTTGTCTCTGTTTTCAAGTGGTCAAAATGACCACTTGATTTTCTGTCTCCACCGCGGGACTGTTTGGTGAGTTCGTACCAAGTGCCGCGCAAATAGCTGACTGACTCAGACGTGAGATTGCGGCGGCCCAGTTGATTGAGGAGCATCCAAACTTTGACGGTGTTAGGGCTGTCGAAAGACATCTCTACAGTTTGGTAGGGGATGCCGTGCGCCGTACAAATAGCATAGCGGTTGTGACCGTCGATGAGAATTTTTTCCTCAGCCCAAACCACCAAAGGGTCCCGACACCCTTTCTCTTGAATGCTGGCTTCTAAGGTAGCAAACTCGCTCGCACTCAAAGGAGGGATGAGCGTTTGGAAATCTGGGTCAATCCGCAGGGAGTCTGCAACAGTGTGGTGGTGCTTTCGGGTTGAGCCTCGCAAAACTACTAAAGGTTGACGCTGCTCGCTGCCCGGTGTCTCCTGAGTTGGGTGCATTTCCTAGTGCCTCCTGAGATAAGTCAACCCCTGACTTGCCAGCCCCAAAGCCAGACACCAGATTGAAGAAGTTGACTCGTATAGGTTGATTCCATATTACCTATAGTACCACGGAAAACGGCTGGTAATGTGGGATAATAAAGAAAAAAGTCGAAAGGATAATGTTGCAAAATGCCCCCAAGCAAAGGAA
The DNA here is from genome assembly GCF_036705305.1 of Microcoleus sp. B3-D7. NCBI lineage: Bacteria > Bacillati > Cyanobacteriota > Cyanophyceae > Oscillatoriales > Microcoleaceae > Microcoleus > Microcoleus sp. B3-D7. The sequence continues at coordinate 15,842 of NZ_JAUBUE010000045.1, forward strand.
CGCAGCTCCACCCCAACTCTCTAGCTAATTTAAAGTTAGGCGGAGGCGAACCTCGATATGAGGAGCCAAAAAAGCAAAGGAACATTCAGGTAACATCTGCGGGGTGGGAAGGTTTTCGCGCTATTGCTAGAGAGCGCGGATTGAGTTTGAGCGAGTTGATCGAACAGATTGGCAGGCGCAAGATTACTTTGACTGACGTCGAGGAACAAAGTCGCAAACAACCCACAGCCAATCTTTCAGGTATGGGGAGGCTTTGAATAAAGACGTACATTGCCGTCGGATGAGGAACAAACACAATGGTTCAATCACCTCCAAAACTTATAACTGTTGATGAATTTATTACTAACTACGGCGACAGCGATTGCTACGAACTGATTGATGGTGAATTAACCGAAATGGAACCAACAGGGTCCCACGAACAAGTCTCCGGGTTTTTGGGACGAAAACTAAATGTAGAAATTGACCACCTGGATCTACCCTATCTTATCCCCCCTCGCTGTCTCATCAAATTATTAGGAACAGCAACAGCCTTTCGCCCCGATGTGCTGGTATTAGATGAAACTCGACTGATTAATGAACCTTTGTGGCAACAAGAACCTGTAATTACATCGGGTTCCTCAATTAAACTGATTGCTGAAGTCGTTAGCAGCAACTGGCAAAACGATTACGCTCGCAAAGTTGAAGATTACGCCCTGCTTGGAGTGCCTGAGTATTGGATTGTTGACTATTTGGGCATTGGTGGCAGAGAATATATTGGCAAACCAAAACAGCCAACAGTTACAATTTGTACGCTGCAAGATGACGAGTATCAAAAACAGTTGTTTCAAAATGACGATCGGCTTATTTCATCAATCTTTCCCGACTTGCAATTAACCGCACAAAAAATCTTCGCTGCCGGCAGATATGCTGCTATGTAGCTTATATCCAGGTAACGTCGGTAGGATGGAGGAAATTCGTGCGATCACAATTGAACGGGGATTGAGTCTCAACGAGTTGAGCGAACAGATTGGCAAGGGTCTGATTCCCCTTGGCGCTGAAGAAAGTAACTAATAGCTTGGTCAGGAAAAGGAGGGTGCATTCAAAAAAACTTTCTATCAAATCGTTACCATAAGTTGTTTTGAAATAAAAGACTAATTGGCTTGTTGATTCCCCGAGCGTGCAACTCTCAAAATTTGCTCAATTAGGGAGACAACTTGCTGCGGTCGATGCTCAAAGTGCTTCTTAATTTGAAATTTTAACGAATCTGCTGGCACATCTTTTTTGTTGAGTTTAATGCGAATATGCTCACTTCGTGGGAGAGTGGAATTGAGCGCTCGAATAACGGTGCGGCATTGTCGAAGAGTCAGGCTATCGACTTGAATGAAGGGTAGATTTAATGTGTCGGTATCGAGTTGAATATTAGAAGCAAATTCGGCTTTAACTTGTAGCGAAGAGGTGAGGCGCTGTTCTTCTGTGGGTTCTGGAGTTGCTGCCGATTCGGTAACAGCAGGAAAGGAAGCAATTTCATTGAGAAGAGGCACAAAATCTGGGGCAAGTTCTGCTGAGAGTTTTTCAGAAGGATTCATCCGCTTCGATGCTAACAGCCTAGCGATATAGTGAACAATTAAGCCACCGTAACCAAAAATTACCACAGTTTCAATTGTGAGGGTAAGAAAATGCTGAATACGTTCGTACATGATTATAATTTGCAAGTGGAACATCTCTCAAACGCGCTCGCGTTTAATATCAAAGCCTTTTAACAAAAACAGCCATTTAATTTATTGCAAAACGGTTTTACGCTGACTTATTGAGCAACCTACATTCTCGGATAAAACCAATTAACCATAACTTACGCTTTGTAACTGTGTTGCAAAGGTTTGAGATTATTCGCATTACTTGCGGAAGCTTTCCTACGCTCGATGGTAAACTCCGTCAAGGGTTCAGAATGACATAATTAAGTTATTACTCCAAGCGCTATTAACTAAATCCTTCTGAGAATGCGATCATAAATGTCGCAAATCGAACTAATGCGGTGGGTGGGCGGGCAAATAAAATCCTGCTTGGAGCAGGATTTTCCCCCCTTTATCGGGGGTCGTCATTGATTACTTGACAAAATCATCAATCTCTTCATTATCGTCAGTTGCCTTTTTCTTATGAGAAGCTTTGACTGCCGATTCGATATAACGGAAGTGCAAGTCAATCACTGCTTGCTCAGATGAAAGCCAGTAAACGTTGCTCAAGATTTCTTCAAGCATCTCGTCAGCCGAGTAGCCTTCATATTGCTTGTTAAACCAAGTATTGAACGCTTCCCAGTCAAGAGCTTTACCTTTCTGCAACTGTCGTTGTTTGGCACGTCCCGTTAACTCGCGGGCAACGTGCAAAAACATCTCGAAGCGCTGTTCTTCAAGAGTTTCTGCAAATTGCTTTTGCATCGGAGTTGGAGCGGATTTGCGATTAGCCATGATTAACCCTCAAGCGTGTTTTTTCTTCACAACTAAAGCGACGACAGTTCGCTAATTACAATTAATTCAAAAAAATTAGTGGTGGGTGGGTGGGTAAAATCCAATTCACAACCAAGGTCAAAATTTCCTTGATTGTGAATTGGTTGGGTCTGCTTCCCAGAGCGTCCTGATTCGGACGGTGGCGACAATCATTACCCAGCATCGCGATTCGTGGAAAAGGCCTCGATAGAGGCAAAAAAATGCTCTGCTTTTTCAGCAGAGCTTTCTAATCAAACTTTAGCGATTATTCGTCGTCTTCCTCAAATTCTTCGTCTTCGTCTAAACTAAAATCATCCTCCTCATCGTCATCCTCCTCATCCTCATCGCCTTCGGAGTCTTCGTCATCCTCATCAATTTTATCGAGTATGTCATCAATTTCATCATCTTCATCATCGAGTTCGTCGTCCTCATCTAGTTCTTCAGTATCTTCTTCAGAGGATTTAGCTAACTCGTTGCGACGCTTTAAGCTTTGAGCATTGAACTCCATTAAATCGGCAATGGCAGCTTGCGGGTTGTCAGCAATTGTATCGTAAAGTTGGCTCATCGCTAAGGCAACAACTTCGACATCATACTTGAGTTCATCGGGTCGGCCAACTAGCTTGGGAAACACAGTATTGTTCCACTCTTGCCAGTCGAACTTTTTACCATTGCCATTACCGTTGCGCTTGTTCAACTGAGCTTGAATATCCAATCCCAGTTTTTCGCGAATTGCGTGGCCAACCTTTGTCGAAATACGGCTATCGCGACGCTGAATTGTCACACCGTACTTCTTATGAATTGTATTGCGAATCTGTTTGACTAGCTCGCCAGCAAGTTGCTCCGGGCTGAGGTTAGGTTGAGGTTTTGATTTTGCTCCATTGTTACTGCCGACTGTTTGACTGTTCTGCTTTTCAGGCGGTTTAGATTTAGCAGGCACTGGTGAGTGAGAACGAATAGGAGTGGCTGCGGTTTGTTTTTTAGTTGTGACCATGATTGACAATTTAACTTGCTTAACATCAATTTATGAGTGCCGTTAGGCACAATTACCCCCTCCAGTTGAGGGGGCGTATTTCGCTCATTAGCAGGAAGTTAAATCTTAATTATGTTAGTTAAATTATTATGTTAAACATCCTGTATTTAGTTGTATATGAATCATGAAAAGTTTCAATACTTGGTCTAATTTAAGAGTCATTCAAACTCCCATACTTGCCCTTGAATATTACAGTGCCGATCGCCAAAAAATCTTGTCATCATTTCATCAGTACGCCAGTGAGTGTTGTTTACCTGTTTATTATTGGAATCCCGGCTATGCAACTCTTCAACAGGTGCGGTGTTTGGATAAACATCTCCCGAAATTAGGTGGTCATTCAGACTTGACAAGCGTTTCAGATATTTCGGAAACGTATAACAGTGAATGCGTCCTATGTAAAACTGAGCTATCTGTCGAGAGTGATGTCCTGCAATTTCTGCTGGAAAATGACTGCCCCGGTATCTTTTTGTTAGAGGACATTTTGGAGTCAGACAGTACCGAACAGCCTCTTGTCCGACGTTATTCTCAATTGGCTAACGCATTCTTTGAGCTGAAAGGGCGTTGGACCGACCAATATTGGGTACTGCTGGGCGAGTACATCCAACTGCCATCAAAGCTAAGTCCATTAATTCCTCTACTCAAATGTCCGTTACCCGATCGTTTTGAAGTCGAAGTTCTTGTAGATAATTTTTGCGCTCGCAATTGTTCCCTTGATTTTGGCTCGGATGCGGTAGCTGCTAAAAAGCGGCTGGCTGTTTCTAGTCTAGGGCTGCCAACTACTGAAATTGAATTGGTGTTAGATCGATCGCTCTCTATGACCGCTTCAGTTGTCCAAATCGCACAGTTGGTATTGGAGCATAAAATATCGCAACTTCGAGACCAGGGGTTGGATTTCATTGCTTCTCCAGACGTGCCTCATGCTGGCGGTTTAGATTTATTAGACGCTTATTTGAGCGAAGTCGTAAAGCTGTCAGAAGCTGATGCCAAGAAATATCACCTCAGACCTCCCAAAGGAATGCTGCTGTGGGGGCCGCCGGGGACTGGCAAAAGTTTGAGTGCAAAGCTAGCTGCTAAGAAGCTAGGTTATGCGCTTTTAGCAGCAAGTTGGGGCAATATTATAGGTTCCTCTAATCCAGATCGCGCTCTCAATAAAATGCTGGATACAGCCGATAATTTGGGTGGCTGCGTGCTATTTTTCGACGATTTTGACAAGGGTTTTTCTGGCTGGGAATCAAATGCTGACGGCGGTGTAGCTAGGCGGCTGTCGCAGAAATTGCTCACATGGATGCAGGAGCATGAAAGCCCCGTGTTAATGTTAGCTACTGTTAACCGCTTAGAAATGCTGCCGACTGAACTTATCCGCAGATTTGACGACGGCGGAATCTGGTTTGTGGATTTGCCGCACGGCGGCGCTCGCTATGAGATTTTCAATTTGCACTTAGCTAAGTATTTCCCAGAGCAGTTTGGGGAAGGAAAAGAGAATCTTTGGAGCGACAGGCAGTGGTATTCGCTACTATCTGATTATGCCGGAGCAACGAGTGCTGAAATTGCGATCGCAGTTAAACGCTGTGCTGAGCGAGCTTATTGTGAAGGGCGACCTGGTAAAATTGAATTGGCCGATCTGCGTTATCAGAGAACTCAGTTTGTGCTATCGTCTGAGCGTTCTTCTGAAGATATCCAGGGGATTCGCAACAAAGCGTCCTTTGCTCGGCCTGCTTCTGGGAGGGATGGGTCTAAATTTGCGGCGGGAGAGCAAGAATTATTCGAGTATCAGCCACCTGCTTACGACAAAACTTGAGTGCATGATAAACAACAATAGCATGGGTTTGTTGGTGAGCCAAAAAGTTTTGACTGGTGATAGAATTAGCGCAAAAGTTTTATGGCACTTTCTATAGCAGGACTTACGCCCAGCCTCTGAATAAGCCTGAAATAGCGGGCAATCCCCCCGTTTGTGGTGGTGGCGTTGCGTCCAGGACGGTCTGGGAAATAATAACCCGTGCATTTGTTATTAACCAGATGCAGGGATTATTGTATAAGTAATCTAAGACTTAACTTGGACGCGGTAGCCGCAATTTTCAAGGCATAGTTTTACTCCCTGCCAAGTTAAACCTGTTTCTGGTTCAAGCGGTACAGTTAAAGCATTGGTGTGCGATTCGTTTAACCTAAATGGATTAAAAATCCAGGGACGGTTAGCCTAACCCCTTGGTTAGTGTAACTGATTATACATCTAGGTGCAGGATTCACAAGTCCCTAGTCCTAGTCCGCAGGTGCAGCGGTAAAAGCATATCCCCTATTTTGTTAAGTAGCAACTAACAAAGTAAAGCGGGGATAAAAGGCAGACTACTGATAGCCGAAACTGGTAACTGCCGAGCAAGAGTTTATGTGTAGCGAAAGCAAAGATGTGTCTGAACCATCGTCATTTTAAGATGGTCTAACGGCTGAATAAGACCAAGCCAAAAGGCAAGGATAGGGCATAGGCGTTTACCTATATGACCTACAAGCACTGCCCAGAAACCCGGTGGAGAGCATCACACTAAAAGCTCAAACAATGTGTAGTCGGAACGAAGTAACTCTCATGTATTTCTGGAAACAGGTCGATTACCCAGTAAGTAGCTAACGAATAGTATGTGAGAGAAGGATTGTGTCAAAAGCCAACGCTCTGTTGTAATGACAGAGATATGCAGACAGACGCATGATAACTTCAAAGATAGGAATTTGAGTAGCAATGAATAAGTCTAAAACGCGGGACAACCCGACGGTGGAATGGAACCAAATCAATTGGCGAAAAGTCGAAAGATTGACGTTCAAGTTGCAAAAACGTATCTATCGAGCAAGTGAGCGTGGCGATGTCAAAGCAGTTCGTAAGCTTCAGAAGACCTTGATTAATTCTTGGTCTAATAAGGTTTTAGCAGTACGACGGGTAACACAAGATAATACTGGCAAACGTACAGCAGGAGTGGATGGTATTAAATTACTAACCCCGAAGCAACGAATTAAGCTAGTAAGTCAGCTCAAACCAACTGGCAAATCACAACCGACACGTCGAGTAATGATTCCAAAACCAGGAACTAATGAGTCAAGACCATTAGGCATACCTACTATGTACGACCGCGCCTTACAAGCAGTTGTAAAAGCAGCGCTTGAGCCAGAATGGGAAGCTAAATTCGAGCCTAACTCATTTGGTTTTAGACCCGGTAGGTCGTGTCACGATGCAATAGGAGCTATCTTTGACAGTATCAGATATAAAGCTAAATACGTGCTGGACGCTGATATTGCCAAATGCTTTGACCGCATTAATCACAAAGCATTACTTGACAAAATCAATACCTATCCGCGACTGAGAAAACAAATTAAGTCGTGGCTTAAAAGCGGGGTATTAGACCAAGGTGAAATTTTTCCGACCACGGAAGGTACGCCACAAGGAGGGGTTATTTCCCCGCTATTGGCTAACATAGCCCTTCACGGAATGGAAGAACGGGTTAAACAATATGCGGAAACGCTAAAAAAAGGATACTTGGGGATCAATAAAAAAGATAAACGAGCATCACTAAGCTTAATCCGATACGCCGATGACTTTGTGATTATGCACAAAGACATTGAAGTAGTAACAACCTGTCATCAGATAATTGCGGAATGGTTAGGTGACATTGGCTTAGAATTAAAGCCAAGCAAAACAAAATTAACCCACACCCTCAATGAATACAATGGAAATGTTGGGTTTGAGTTTTTAGGGTTCCACATACAACAACATAAGGTAGGCAACTACCGAAGTGCCAGAAGTACACATGGAATACCACTAGGGTTTAAGACGTTAATCACCCCTTCAAATGCAAAAATAAAAGCTCACCTCTCCAGAATAGCTGAAGTAATAGACACTCATAATACCGCCCCACAAGCTGCTTTAATTAGACGGCTAAATCCCATAATTAGAGGCTGGTCAAACTATTACTCTACAGTAGTAAGTAAGGAAAGGTTTTTAAAAGTAGATAGCCTTATTTACGACAAATTAAGAGCATGGGCAAAACGACGGGGAAAAGGTAACATCAACAAAGACAAATACTGGCGTACAGTAGGCGACAGAAATTGGTGTTTCAGCACAGAAGAAGGTATAAAGTTAGCCCAACACTCAGCAACGCCTATTATAAGGCACGTAAAGGTCAAGGGCAATTCAACACCCTACAACGGTGACTGGATTTATTGGAGCTCTAGACGTGGAGAATACCCTGAAACACCAACAAGAGTGGCAACACTTCTTAAAAAACAAAAAGGTAAATGTACCCACTGCGGTCTGTACTTTACACCTACAGACACTGTAGAAGTTGATCATATCCAACCCCGCTCCTTAAGTGGTAAGGATGAATATATAAACCTCCAACTTCTACACAAACACTGTCACGGCACAAAAACTAAAAATGATTGCTCCTTCCAAAAGAGCTATGATGATAAGCCGTTTTGAATTGTACCCATAAAAAGGGTGAAGATATCAAGGAGCCGGATGAAGCGAAGCGCGACGTGCAAAGTCGCATTTGATGAGTAGAGAGCCGTCTCTCTCTGAGGTACTTCTCCTCAGTCCTCGTGTAAAAGACTCAATCCGAGTCCGGTCACAACGAAAGTAAGTAATAAAATCGTTGGAGTGCAGACCACAAAAGCATCTAAGCTGATAGCCTAAATCGGTAGTGTATGCAAGAGGAAGAAAAGGAAGGGTTAACGATAAGTAAACGACTAATCTAGCTCCGTGATATCCGAAAAGGTGAAATCAGGCTGGAACACCTTAACCAAAAGGTAAATAGCTGATTATTAGAAGTTTCGCTGTCTAATAAAGAAGTTCAAAAAGCTATCGGAGTATGAGTCGAACCCTAACCTTTTTCGCAGGTCATCAAAAGCGAAACACGGTAAGCCCAATAGACTCTCTCTTAAAGTCGAAACAAGGGAGTAAGCCAAGAGTAATCACAGCCGAATTGTCTAGGGGGTAAAGGAAGTCAGAGAAAGCGAACGCCCTGTGTAATGCAGAGGATAAGGGTTGAGGAATATCCCAACATCACACCACCTGAAAATGGTAGCCCACTTCTGACAGGTCTTAAACGATAAACAGAATTCAAAGAAACTAAACGGAGATTGAAAGATGGAAACCACTATGGTTATCGGAGACTCTGGACAACTTAACGACTGGTCACAGATTGACTGGAAATCAGTCGTCAAGAATGTTAAGCATCTGAGGAAACGGATTTATCGTGCCACACAGAACGGTCAGTGGAATCAGGTCAGAAGCCTTACAAAACTGATGTTAAGAAGCTTCGACAATCTAATTTTGTCAGTGCGTAAAGTTACCCAACTGAATCAAGGAAAACGAACAGCAGGTGTGGACAAGGAGGTAGCATTAACACCTGAACAACGGGTAAAACTCATCCGAGAAATGGGGCAGCACACACTATGGAAGGTTAAACCCACCAAAAGAGTATATATACCAAAAGCCAATGGGAAGCAAAGACCATTAGGCATCCCCACCATCAAGGATAGAGTAGCACAAGCCATAGTTAAGAACGCTCTAGAACCAATCTGGGAAGCTCTTTTCGAGGCAAACAGTTATGGATTCAGAGTCGGAAGAAGTTGCCACGATGCCATTGAGCAGTGTTTTCTACGCCTACAAGGTAATAGAGACACATGGGTTCTGGATGCCGACCTATCAGGATTCTTCGACAATATCACTCATGAAACCATCCTACATTCCATAGGGAATTTCCCCGCCCGCAGCCTAATCAAACAATGGTTAAAAGCAGGATACATAGACAAGGGAAAACTTCATGAAACACAAAGCGAAACGCCACAAGGAGGCATTATCAGCCCCCTACTGGCAAATATCGGCTTACACGGTCTGGAAAACTTCTTGAGCCAATTCAAGAAGGTCAAAGGCTCATACAAATCCGATAAATATGGTTTCGTCCGATACGCAGACGACTTCATCGTCACCGCTACCTGTCAAGAAGACATAGAGAAAATCCGACCTGAAATCGAACAATGGCTATCCAACAAAGGGTTACAACTAAATAGGGAGAAAACCCGAATCGTGCACATCAGCGAAGGATTTAATTTTCTGGGGTTCAATCTCAGACAATACAAGGGCAAACTACTGATCAAACCGCAAAAAGAGAAAGTCCTAAAATTCCTTAAGGAAATCAGGGAATGGCTCAAAAGAAATAAAACGGTAGAACAGAAAATTGTCATTGAACAATTAAACCCCAAACTTCGAGGCTTTGGAAACTACTATCGCCACGCCGTCAGCAAAGAAGTGTTTAGCTACATCAGTTCTGAGGTATGGATAGCACTTTGGCGATGGGCAAAACGGCGACACCCAAACAAGAGCAAACGGTGGATTGCCAACCGATACTTTAAAATTAGAGGCAAAGGGTGGGAGTTTACCTGCAATGTCAAGGACAGAAAAGGTAACAACAAGGAAATTAGCCTATTTAACATAGCTAAAATACCCATCGAACGCCACATAAAGGTAAAAGGAACAGCATCCCCAGACGACCCCAACCTAACAAAATACTGGGCTAAAAGAGCCGCAAAATCTGGGAAAACCATCTGGGAAAAAGGGTCGAAGTATTACCAAATTGCCCAAAATCAAGGAGGGAAATGCCCTATCTGTGGCGAATATCTTAGCAATGGTGAAGCTATCGAAACACATCACATAGTACCAATGACAAAAGGAGGCTCGGATGACATCGACAATCTCCAGCACCTACACAAAATCTGTCATAAAGTTGTACACAGTGGTAAACGTACTGTGAAGGCAAAGGCTTGAGCCGGATGATGCGACAAGTGTCAAGTCCGGTTCTTAGGGGAGGGAGATACGGCGACGTAGGCTCTCTTACCCGCCAGTTTCATGTCCGGTTCTGAAAGAGAGGTAGGGGTAGAAATGCCCCTATCGACTCTACCTGTGTAGCCGCGCTCTCCCTCCTGCCTGATAACGCTATATTCAGCTTGGTGCAGCATGGCAATAGCGCATTTTGATAACTTACCAACGATATTTGCGGCTTGGTTACTAACAGTGAGAATTACATTCATTATGTTTTGAAATCAACTGTTCACTTGCACCTCAACAATCGTTGTTTAGGGGTGGGAGGTTGGGCGCGGAATTATGCGGTGACTGTTAGGGGAATGGGGAGTGGTCAGGAAGTGGAATTTTCACAGCAATGCCTGCGGTGCGGTTTCTCCCCTCCCCACTCCCAATCTTTCCCCGTTAATCTCTTACCCTCCCCAACTTTCCATCACCTTAATTTCTACCTCGCAAGGAATCGGAGAGAGAAATTTATTCCCGGCTCTCACCATACATTTTTTAAGCAAGGCTTTAACTGCCGTCACTTGTTCAAGAGGACACTCTATTAAAATTTCATCGTGAACCACACAAATCAGTTTAGCACCAGTGTGGCTCAGAGGCATAAAAAGTAGAGCAAGAGCGAGTTTAGTAATGTCAGCGCTCATTCCTTGAATTGGGTTATTTAGCATCTCATTAAGCAACGGTTTAGTATCTTTTGACCATAATCTCCTTCTGCCTAAGACAGTCCGACTCTCTCGAATACCTCGGCTCCAGGCGCTCCGAACTTTGCCGTGAAATTGTTTGATACCTGTATAGGATTCAAAGAACTTCTTACGAAAGTGTGAAGCTTGTTGCAGCGTTAAAGTGACTCCATGCTCTGCTTGAGCCATATTCTTAAATTTCTGTGTTCCCATGCCATAAATTAAACCGAAGTTAATAATTTTACCGAGCTGTCTGTCTTCGACAGTAATTTTAGATAAAGGTTTTGCTAGCACCAAAGAAGCGGTCAGAGAGTGCAAATCTTCCCCTTTGGAGTAAGCTTTCACCATCGTGCGATCGCCGGAAACCTTCGCCATGATCCGCAGTTCAATCTGGCTGTAATCGGCTTTGAGCAGGACGTAACCGGGTACAGCTTTAAAACACTGTCGGGTTTCCTTATCTCTGGGGATATTCGTTAAATTTGGCTCTCGACAACTAAACCGTCCTGATCTAGCACCAATCTGAAACCAATTGGGATGAATGCGCCCTGTAATCGGGTGAATGCGTTCAGGTAAACCCAGAGTAAAAGTATCGATACGAGCCGATAAACTGCGGTATTCTAACAGTGCTTGAATAACGGGATACTCGCCTTGCAAAGGAATTAAATGTTGAGAGCTAGTGGAAGTAACAGGAATACCTTTTTCTTGCAAAGCCGCTAAGACTTGTTTGGGAGAGCGAGGATTAATTGTATCCGTAAATTCTGGCAGCAGAGAGATTTGTTGATTAGGGTTAGGTCGATGGAGTTGTGAATTAAGTTGTTTTAAAAGAGAGTCGCGTTGATGACAGAGCTTCACTCCCAAAACTCTCCACTGTTCTCTATCTAAAAGCATTCCGTTGAGTTGCATAGAAGCCACCGCAGGCAGACAGGAAAACTCTAGTAAAGCAGTTTTCCAAAGCTTAGAAGCTTTCAATTTTTGTTCGAGAGCAGCAGCCAGCGGGAGTAAGATTGCAGCATCGGCAGCAGCATATTGCAGTTGAACGAGTGTTAAATTTCCCGACCAATCGCTAACTTGCTGCGTTTTGTCTAGCTTTACTTTCAACAAATTCTCAGTGACAGCCTCTAGAGACAAATGGCGTTTTAGTCCAGCCGTCAGCACTCGGTAAGCCAAATAGGTATCGAAAAAGGGTTTGGATGGTTCCAGTCCGGCAAAAGTGAGCATTTGCCATTCAAATTTGAGGTTGTGACCTACCTTGAGTGCAGGACTGGCTAGAAGCAAGCGTAACGGTTCGAGGGAACTCGGTTCAATGGCCCATAAATCTACAATGATTACTGGATGGTCAGGAATGGCAAGTTGTAACAATCTAATTTTGGCTTTGTAGGGGTCTAGCCCTGTCGTTTCGCAGTCTATACCGATGATTTTTGCTTGTTGGAATGGTTGAAGGGCTGTTTCAAGATTGAAAGCAGTATCAATCAGTTGGTAAGGAGTTTTAAGTGTAACATTCAACTGAGCTATTTTAAGCTTATCGGAGGCCAAAAAAGTTGGGATAGCGGTTGATATTTTATGCTTGTTTAGCGGATTAGGTTTCATGATTAGTTTCGTTTATAAAAAAGTGAAAGAATATCGTCGTGTCAATAATGCACAAAATTTAACTATTTTTAAGGAGTTTTCGACATTAGGTAGCTTGAGGATGGTGGGTTTTATTTGGGAAGTATACGAGTTATAAGTCTGTTTTTTGTAAATCAATTTAAGTCCTGAACTTTAGGAATAAGGTAAGAGACATAAAGGATGGCGGTTGGTCTAAAAAAAACCAGTTGGTGCCTGGTTTTGATTTAAAATAGTTGCCAATTTTAGAGTCGGCAACAGTTGTTTTGGCTATCCCAAGTGCCGCCTAAAAAGTCGCTGCCTGGTTTGCTATATGTAATCTTTTTACAAACGGCTGCGTTAGCGTCTGTACGATTAGATTTTGAAAAAGATTTTTAGAAGGAGGTGGGTGGGAAAATATTGCTTGAATTTAAATTTAAAGATTATGACATATAATGTAGTTGTCACAATAATTAGGTTTGGCAATTGAATCGCCCTATCCAGCTTCTTCGAGTTCGAGATAGACAGGTAGTTAATGCTATCCTGACATCCCTTACTGAGAAGCATTTAGAAGATGCCACAACCCTCTGGGAACCAACCCTTCGAGGGAGTGGAGAAGAAGATGAATACTGGAATTGGGTTAGCAAAAGCTATCGAACTCAATTTTTACCGGGAGATGAACTATATGCCATTGAGTGTGATGGCATAACTCAGGGTTTAATGACTATCGATATTTTAAAAAAACGCTGCTATATTGAGTCTCAATTGAGACGAAGATTGGTCTACGTCAGAGCCCTAGCAACGGCTCCCTGGAATCGACCAGCTATTAACAATCCTCCCACTTATAAAGGAGTAGGTGGAACTCTGATAGATTTTGCGATCGCTCGTAGTGAGGAACTAGGATACCAAGGAAGGATAGGCTTCCACGCACTGCCTGGTGCGCTAGTATTTTATAGAAAGTTGAAAGTGGGGCTGCTAGACTGCGGTCCAGATCCTGAAGAACCAGACAATCTTAATTACTTTGAAACATTAAGGAAAGATAAATGAGTAACTCAATTCCCTCCCAGCCGCAATCCACAATAGATGATACAACCAGTTATCCGCGCTTGATGGAACTGATAGAAGCAGAAGATGCAGCTAATGGAGAAGTTGGCTGCGGTCGGAATTTGGGTAATAAACCTTCAGTTTATCTGAAAACCTGCGGTATCAATATCTCTGATGAAAAGCTAAGAAATTTGTTAAGGGAGTATTTAGGTCATTTATTGATGGAGCTAGATTTTGACTCAATCATCAACCAGGTGAGTCGTTTCGTAGAGTCATTAGTCGTGCAGGAACACACTCAATTAGAGCAGACAAGACCGGCATTAATGCTCTTAGAATCAGTTTTTGAGCAAATTCCTGCGAAAGAACTCAAACAATGTATTGAGTCAGAATTGGGGGAGTTTTGTTCGGAAACTGCGATCGAGCAAATTGTTCAGTATACTGGTCAAGTGATTCACTATTCAATTCTTCAACCTCGACATAAGTGGCCCAAACCTATTTGGGTACTAAGTGTTCTTGAGAAGGTGTATATTGCTCAGGCATCTAGTTTAGATGCAGCACTTGCCCAAGTTAAAGCACAATATCCCGACGAAACCGGAGAGCTGCAAGTAATAAAAGTTGGAGGTGTTCTTGCACCAAACCAAGTGATTTGCTTGGACTTAATAAACAATTAATAAAAAATGCGGAACGAATTTGGTAGCTTTGAACGCATCCCAACCTGCGTCATATCCCCTTTCTTAAGCATGGGGATTCTTTAGCTTTTAGTTCCTACTCCCTCTTAAAAGACATTTTTACAGGCTTGTAATTGACTGTTTTGATTTTTATCGGCTTAGTTGGAAATCCACTTGGGGCATGATTGGTTCATTTCGATCGATCGCGAGATTTACTTTAGCAATTGCTCAACTCGCTTGTACACAAGAGCGAGTTTTTTAGTGCAATAATAACAACAATTGCTATTCCCTGTTATTAAAGCGCAAATGGAATAGCCCAAATTACAGGAGGACTCAGGCATGAACGTGTCTTTGACACCGGAGTTAGAGCAGTATGTCCAGGAGAAAGTCTCAAGCGGACTGTATTATTCTGCTAGCAAGGTGATCCGTGAAGGGTTGCGCCTGCTGAAAGAACGGGAAGAATTCCAGCAAACTCGCTTGCAGGAATTGCGGCAGGAAATCCAGGTTGGGCTAGACAGTGGTGAAGCAACTCCGCTGGATATGTCAGCAATCAAGGCCGCATCGCGGCAGCGCCGACAGAGGAAACCTCAGTAATGGCAACGATCGTTTTTCTTAAAAGACATTTTTACCAACTTCGTAGAATTGCCCAGTGCTGAGAGCCGTTAGGTAACTTTCATAGAGCTGACCCCTCCATGTGGAGGGGGTAATTTTTACGGAACAAAATCGCTCACAGGAATGAAGGTGCAGGAACTAGATGCGATTTAAATTGGAATTGTTTACCACATAAAATAACAAAAACCATGCACAATTCATGGACTGAACCTAATTCTGGCTATAGCAAATCGGGTTACGAGTCCGAACCTGATTTGACAGTTGGTTACTCATCATCCACAGAAGTTCGTCAAGGTAATTTTGACGACGCTTACCAAGAAAATGTCTATGACTTGTCAAACTTAGCAGATACTCCTTGGACAGATTCAGCAGTCCGCCCGAATCCACAGTTGGAGCTGGAGCTTGATTAAAGAAATGTAGTCCTGGACGCATCAACCTAAAAAACCCGGTTTGTTGTTCTCATTATCAACCTAAAATGACGAACTTACCCTCAAAAACCGGGTTTTTGGGTAAGTCCTAAAATGGAGAGGGGAGAGAGGGATAGGGAGAGAGGGATAGGGAGGTTTAGCTGATAGGTTATTTCTGCAATGATGCTCTATTTTTGGTAATGTTTTAAAGACAGTACAAATGTTTTTCAAATCCGAAGTATAGCAGCTTTTTCTACCGGATTGTAGTTAACAAAAATAGAATTCCAATGAACATTCCAAAGCAGTTAAAAAAATTAAGCCAGGTAGGATATGCTTTAATTGCTGACAGTACACTCTGCCTAATTTTTGCTTTCATCTGCATTACTTTCTTAAGCTTTCCATCAATTGCTAGCGCCAGTTCCTTACCTACTAAAATTTGGGAAAAAGAGCAATCTAGAGTTTTGCTGCCAGATTGGAACCAGATTACCTTTAGTTCCCTGCCCGCCGTTGCTAGTTCGGGAAGTTCTGGCGGCCGAAGCTGGCAAGCCGGCACTTCTGTTGACAACATCTTGAAGCTGGGGGACATTAACGATGTAAAACCTGAAATTCTGTCTTTGCAAGCAATTGAACAATTGGCACTAGGGGATATCAATTTAGAGAATATCAGCTTGTCAGCATTTCCCTTAGCTGGTAAGCAAACTGTCGGTCACTTAGCTGAAATTGTTCCGAATCTCAGCCAATTTCAATTGAGCGATGTTCCTCCAATTGCTTCTTTATCTTCTCAAATAGCCGGAGTGAACCCTAACATCAGCCAATTGCCAATTGGTCAAGCTGTAAAACAAGTACCGCAACTAGCGCAGGCAAAACTCAACCAAATTGACCTATCTGAATTTGCGATCGCCCAAATTCCCAATCTTAATAGCGTAAATTTAGAACAGTTCTCTGGGTGGTCAGAGGAACTCATCAGCAATATTCCGCTACTCAGTCAAGTCCCGCTTTCTAATTTTCCTGTTCCTATTGCGTCCATTGGCAGCACAGTCATGCGAATTGACACGATCTACAGCCGGTACGAAAGCAAACGCTCTAATACAATCTCCGGTTCAGATGTAGAAGGATTTGCGGTAGCGTGCGAGAAAGATTGCGCTTATATCGAACTCGACGACATGGAAAACGCCGGTCGCCGCGCCACAGGATCACTAGAAGGCAAGCAGTGGATTAGCGGCAAATATCAGGAAGTGCGAGGTGGTTCTGGCTGTTTGACTGGTTGGGAACCGACGGGCCGGCATCCTTTTGGGGAAGTGTTTAAAGTAGTGGTAATGGAACCGTCAGAAACCAGCGA
This sequence comes from Microcoleus sp. B3-D7, assembly GCF_036705305.1. Taxonomy (NCBI): domain Bacteria; kingdom Bacillati; phylum Cyanobacteriota; class Cyanophyceae; order Oscillatoriales; family Microcoleaceae; genus Microcoleus; species Microcoleus sp. B3-D7. The sequence continues at coordinate 32,500 of NZ_JAUBUE010000045.1, forward strand.
TACTGTTGACACGGCCCTGTACTTCAGGTTAAGTTTGCCCTGCGGCAAATCACCTTACATTATTGGTCCGGTTCCGTTTCTCAGTTACAGCGTTAATTCGCCTATGTTTGTCGGTCGATTGGAGGGTGGTTCTTCTAACAGTATTTCGCGTTCAAAAGGCGTCGCATCTGAAACAAAACCTTCAAAGCCGCTAAGTTCAAATCAAGCTAAAAAAAACGCTTTACCAGCTCAGCCGGTACCTGAATCAAAGCGAGAGTGCGCGCGCCCCGCAACTTACGTTAACGGTGTGGATGTAGCTTCATTAGGGGAGGCGTTAGCAAAGCTTTCCGAAGGAATCGCCAATTTGGAAAATGCAGCCAGTGGCGATTACGAAGCTATTGGCGAGATGGTTTGTACCGAAGGATCTCGCAACTGCGGGCGGGCGATCGGTCGCTATCAGTTGATGAGTTACCGGGAAGACGTGCAGCGTGCTGTCAGCTCAATTCCAGGGGCGGCTAACTTTATCCTGAACGTCAACAAAGGCCAAAAACCTACAAGAGAGGAACTCTTCCAATATTTTCCTCCTGCTGTTCAGGATAAAGTCTTGCAAAATTCTCTAGCTGAGAACTTAGTCCGCAGCCAACAGGAAATTGACCCTAAAACTGGGCAGGTGTTCAAGGGCGATCGCTTAATTGAGCGAGTAGCACAGAAACACTTTGGGGGTTCTGGCAGTAAAATTGATGCCAGCTATTCCAACATTTTAGGCGGCTACTCTCTCAAACAGTACGGGGAAAAAGTTCGAGAGCTTTATAACCACAATACCAGCGACAATTGCCAAGCTAATTCTGGTGACAGCAGTGGCATCAGCAACTCGGTCGGCTCGGGCATTACTTTAAATGCTAGTTGGAGTATTAAGGTTGCGCTGTTCATTAGCTCTTTTTTGGTGGGAATGTGGTTTTTAATTCGACTTTTTCACAAGCGAAAGCAGCAAAATTTTCTGATATTAATCGGTTTGGGGATAGCAGTTACTCTTGGCACCGCTGCACTCTCCCATTGAACAAAGGGAAAGGGGAAGTGGAAATGCAAGGTATTAACAACTATAGGACTTACGCAAGACAGCAAATTTTACAGTATTTGTGGCTAACTGCACCGAAAAGCACCTACAAACACCTTACAAATAGTGTCTCTGCGTTCACTCGTGAACTCTAACACAATACGGTTCAAGTAAGAACACTCTAACTTCCTTTCACAAGTCTGTATATCCTAAAAATTCGTGAAATGGAATTCGTCTGAAAGGGCTAACCCAAGCGTAGTGGATTCTAACAACTTTTTCGCTAACAGGACGTTTTTAAGTGCTGAAAACATGAATTTCTTACGTTTTTGTTCTGATATCTATTCCGAAACATGAATTTTATTGCATTTCTGTTCTGACATCTATTCCGGTGGCATCGGAATGATTAAACCACAGAGGACGCAGAGGACGCAGAGAAAGAAAAGAGAGAGATTAATAATTCCGATATCAACGGATTTGATATGACTTGTTCCTACGTTGTTCTCGCTCTAAATTGCATAGTCGTTTTATATTCCGATAAGGAAGTCATTAAAATTGACTGTAAATTTTAGACATACAACAGCTTACTTAAGCAAAAAAATCTCTCTTTTCGTGTCTTTTTTTTCCGCTTTATTGTCCTTTTTTTCTGTTATTTTGTATAATTGGAGTAACAAATGGTTGAACAAAATCGAGTTAAGCAAAAAACAGCAGGCAGCCAAAAGATTGTAAAACCCCCGGTTTGGTTAAATCAAGTTGGTTACTGGTTTCGCATTGGTTTGACAGTTTTTACTGCCCTGTCGTTATTATTAGGGACAGTTGCTTGCAGTTCTTCTAGTTCAGCAACAACCGTACCGGCGTCTTGGCAACAAGCTTTGCGAGTCACCCCAAAAGAAACTTTAACCCGAATTGTACAGGAACACAGCAGCCTTCCAGAACTCAAAGTAGCGGCTGGGCAAAGTGCAGCGGCGGAAGCAATTAAGAGAATGCGAGTGTGGCAAGTTAATGGCTCGGTAGGACGGCTGAACCTTTATGATTTCAATAATTCCACTCTGTGCGGCACAAAAGGCTGCCTTTATGTTGGCTACTTAATTCCTAATGATTCAAGTCAAATGCCAACAGAAGTATTTGCAGCTTATCTCGACCCCCATAAACCGCAGAAAACTCCTTTGTTTAAGGCTGACAGTTCCTCACACGAGGGTTTGCCTTGTCTAGGAGTGAATCAGCTTTCCAAAGAAGGCCGCCGCCAGCTTCAATTTTGCTACGACGGCCTTACCTATCAACTTGCTGACAGCCAGCTTTTCAAAGATGGTTAGTGTTTAGTAGTCGGCGGGTTCATCGAAGTCAAAATCTTCTTCTGAATCAACCTCAACTTCAACCTCAACCTCAGCAGCTTCCGACAATTCATCTAACTCCTCTAATTCTGAGTCTGTTCCTCCTTCAACTTGTGCAATTTTGCGAGGGGGCGACAATTTACCTCGACCTTTGCGGTTAGTTAGGCTTTCTGGCAACGCCTGGACTTCAGGTTCGGCACCAGCAGCTATAGCTGGCAACCCGGCATCGCTAGCCTCAATGAAACCAGCAATGTTATTGTGCAGTCCCCAAATCAATTTCTTTTGTTGTTTTTGACCTAGAAATAGCTTATGAAAATTAGCATCAGTTGGCTGAGTAATGCTGTGAGTTTTGCAGCAAAACGATTTATTTTTGCCTTCCCCTTCTTTGAGAGCTCTAAACTCGACATTCAACACTCCCAAAGAGCGCCACTTGTCATTTTTACCGCTGTAATCTCTCCCAAAGCAATCAGCAAATGCCCGTTCCAAATTGCGGTAAAATTCTTCTCTAGCGCTCTTAAAGCTCCAGAGGGCTACATTCTTGAAGCGGACGACAATCGGTACCTGATGCAGGGGTTGGTTTTTGGGATTTAGAAAGATGAGAGCGTGTTCGGAACACACTTCCTGCGTCTTTTTATCGAGGGAATCGCGATATTCGTCGTAAAGCCCAATAAAACTACCTGCTAATTCTCCATTTTCTTCAATATCTTTGTAGCGGATGTACTCAGGCACAAAAGCTAATACCAACATTCTCGCTTTTGGGAGCAGCAAGCCTGTCACTTCTTCGCTTAGTTCGACCGTTGTCAATTCCTCAACATTAGGCATTACGTGCCATTCCGCTTTGACAAGCTGGTCGTTCGGGAGCAAAATACCTGCTGGGTTATCGTTAATCACGATTCCATAGGGCAAAGAGGGCTTGCGAGTTTGGTTGTATTCACTGTTGAATAGCTCCGGATCTATCTCGTAATAATCAGCACTCTTGTTCTTTTGCGTGTTGGAGTTTCCACTAGAATTCTGTACTGTCTTACTGGGAGATTTCGCGTTATTACTTCTTACCATTGTTTACCTATTTTTGTCATGGTCTCCCCCTTGAGGCGATAGCCGCTAGCTGAAACATTTAGTTTTTTAAGATGTAAAAAAAATGAACAATTTGCAATTTTTGCCTAAAATTAACAAAGCTACCTTGGTACCAATGGCAGTTCAAGCTCCTAAACGTTCGTTAACTAGCATAGATTTTGGGGGGTTGTTGGGTCAGTTTATGAAGCCAGAGGGACTGGCAATGTTAGGGCTAATGGCAGGCTTACTTATTGCTTCCAAATTAGTGGGAAACGGGAAGGGTAAAATTACCTCCGGGCGGCTCTGCGGGACGGCTGAAAAATTGGCAGCCACAGGCTCTGCCCTCAAGCAAATGAAAGAAAAAAAACGGCAGCCCGTCACTTTGTGGAGCGGTACGCCGACTTATTGGTTTAAAGGTTGTCAGGGATTGAGTGCTCGATTGCAAACGCTATTAGGTGCAAATCCGACGGTTTGGTTTCCCCACGCAGAACGCGGAACTTTAGTCATTGGTGCTCCGGGTTCTGGCAAAACATTCAGCGTCATTGACCGGATGGTTGAAAGTGCATTCCAGCAAGGTTTTCCTGCCATTATTTACGACAAAAAAGGAGACCAGATGAAAGTGCTTGCACCCCTTGCAGTGCGCTATGGCTACGATGTGCAAGTGTTTGCGCCAGGGGAAGCTTACAGCGGCACTATCAATCCTCTGGATTTTATGAGAGATGCACAAGATGCAGTAATGGCAGCAGAAATTGGACAAGTTATTGCTCGAAATGCTAGTCCGGGGGAGAGTAAAGGCAATGAGTTTTTTGAGAAAGCAGGCGAGTTGATGGCGAAGGGTTTAGTGCAGTTGGCAAAAAGCAGTCCTTACCCGGATTTAGCTTTTGTGTATGCAATTATTCAACTGCCAGATTTGGTCAAGCGCATCGACCACGCCGTTCACCGACCCGACGGTCATCCCCTCAAAATGGACAGGTGGATTGCCTCTAGTTTTTCGCAGTTATTAAGTTCAAAAGATGCTGAAAAAACTGTGGCGGGCATTAAGGCAACCGCAGAGGCAACCTACTCCAGTTTCATTCAAAAAGATTTGCTGCGGGCATTTATTGGTCGCAGCACCATTCCGATTGCTTTAGAAGGCAAAAAGTGCATTATTTTTAAATTAGATGACCAAAGGCGCACTGTAGTGGGGCCGCTGTTAGCTGCTGCTATTCACTTATGTGTGGTGTCTAATTTGAGTCGGGTACGTTCTGACCCATTTTTGTACTGCTTAGACGAGTTTCCGTCTCTCAAGTTCGACAGAATGGATCAGTGGGCTAACGAATATCGTTCTGCTGGCGGCGTACCGATTGTTGGCATTCAATCGCTCAATCAACTCTATAATCTCTATGGGGATAAAAAAGGGGCTGCGATCGCCAGTGCTTTGTCAACTCATGTCCTCTTCAACCCCGGCGATTTTGAGACAGCCGAAAAATATTCTAAGCGGTACGGGGAAGTGGAAGTGCTGGTAAAAAATCGATCGACCGGCAGCTCGACGGGGCAGCAAACGAGCCGTTCTGTCAACTGGAGCGAACAGTTGCAAAAGAAACCGCTGATTAGTCCTGACGAAATTCTGAGGTTTCCTCAAGGCAAGTGCGTTATCACTTCACCGGCCTACGCAACGGGGACGGAAGCTTTATTTCCCTACCCTCTCAAGATTCCGGTGCGGCCCGGCGACATAAAACGAGCCAAAGAGTCTGAAGAACTGTGGGACAGCAGCATCAGACCGCAACTTGAAAGGCGGGCGAAAGCTTTGTCAGTAGAGCAGCAGACGGGTAAACTGCTCAATATAGATGAAGAACTCGACAAGCGGATTCAATTCGCTTACCAATTGCTACCACATCCGAACGATCCAGAAGAACCCGTGACTGTGGCTGATATTAAGTCGCCTGTTAATGCTGCTGGTGCGAACAGCGCGGCTGGAAAAATAGCGGTTGGCAATATTCGGACAAAACTTAAAAATCTGTCATTTGGTGGCGATAGATAATGGAGCAAACTAAACAATTTTTGGCTGACATTTTGATTGTTGACGATATTCCAGCTAACATTCAACTGCTCTCTCAACTGCTAATTGAAAACGGTTACAAAGTCAGGAAGCTGATTAGTGGAGAGCGAGCTTTAAAAGCAGTAGAATTGCAAGCACCCGACTTGATTTTGCTAGACATAAAAATGCCCGGTATGGATGGCTATGAAGTCTGCCGCCAACTTAAAGCATCTGAAGCTACTTGTGGTATCCCTGTAATTTTCATCAGCGCTTTAGATGACATATTTGACAAAGTAAAAGGATTTGAGGCGGGCGGTGCTGACTACATTATAAAACCTTTTGAGCCTGTTGAAGTGTTGGCGCGGGTATCTGCCCAACTTAAAATGCAGCGTTTACAGCAGCAACTTCGCTGCGCTAACGTGCAATTGGCTGCACAAAATGCTCAGCTCAGCCAGGAAATTCAAGAAAGACAGCAAGCAGAAGCCAATTTAAAAATGCTGTTGCACGCTGTTTCGCACGATTTGCGATCGCCTCTATCGGGAATGTCGCTGCTGCTGCGGAGTTGCCTCAATAATGCTGCCAGTAACATTGCTATTGATAGGCGGACTGTGGAGGTGATGGTGCAAAGTTGTTCGCGCCAACTTCAGTTGATTGAGTCACTAACAGCAACACAACAGTTTGATCTGAAAAGTGCTTCTTTAGCAAGGAAGCCGCTGTCGCTGCCCGCTTTAGTCCAAAATATTCTTATTGAAAGATTACCAATTCTCAACCAGCATCGAGTCAAGGTTAAGCAGCGTTTTACAGCAGATTTGCCTTTAGTCAATGCTGATGGCCAGCAGCTCTGGCGGGTGTTTGGCAATCTGATCGACAATGCTGTTAAATACAATCAGTCTGGGTTTATTTTGACTGTAGAAGCTAAACGGGAAGGTGAGATGGTTCGCTGTACGGTTGCAGACAATGGGGCAGGAATTTCTCCTCAGCAATGTGTAAGATTATTCGAGCCTTATACGAGGGGAGTTGGAGTTAGTTTAAGGCAAGGGTTGGGATTGGGACTTTACATTTGCAGGCAAATTGTTGAGGCTCACGGCGGAGAGATTGGCGTTGATAGCGAATTGGGAAAAGGAGCGAGGTTTTGGTTGACATTGCCAAAGTTTGAAGATTGATAGGCTGTCATAATTTGCTACGCGATAGCTACGCCTCAAAAACCACTTTTTTTAGAACAATTAGAAGCTGCATTCCAACGGCTAAACCAGCCCCAAACGCAGTGCTTTAACGGCTGCCTGAGTGCGATCGCTCGCTTCAAATTTAGCTATAATCATCTCTACATGACCTTTGGCGGTGTGGACGCTCATTCCTAGTTGAGCAGCGATTTGTTTATTGCTTTTACCCTCAACTAGCTGCTGCAAAACCTGCATTTCCCGTTCTGTCAGCTTGATGTCGTCATTCGCATAGCTTTCGGGCAGTGGCGTTTTGAGATTTTGCAGCACGCAGTCGGCAATCTTAGGGTCTACTAGGTAACTGCCACCTTCTTGCACAGTCGTAATCGCTGCTAGAAGTTGTTCTGCGTTAGTGCCTTTAACGCAGTAGCCGTGAGCGCCGCTTGACAAAGCCGCCATTACCTGAGTTGGATTGCTGTGGTGGGTGAGCATCAGGATGCGAGTATGCGGCAGTACGGCTCTGATTTGCTGCGCGGCTGCAATACCGTCGATTCCGGGTAAGTCAATGTCCATCAGGGCTATGTCTGGTTGGTGTTGCAGTGCAGCACTGACGGCTTCGTTGCCGTTAACAGCTTGTGCGACAACTGTTAAATGGGGTTGGTTATTGAGGATATGCTGTAGACCGAGCTGCATCATCGGGTCATCTTCAACTATCAGGATGGTTTTTAGTTGGCTTGTTTTTGGTTGGGTGGCGGTAGTTGCAGTCACGATTAAGATTCCTACTACATTTTATCCATAGTCTATTGTTTTTCCTCATATTAAAGAGTGTCATCCTCCTATGGAGAGAAGAAAAGTATTGATTTTTGGGCAATTTCGTCGGAAGGTGGATGTCTCTCGATAGGAGGATGGTAATAAAGTCGGTTCTCCCGATTTTTAGGTGATCATAAAAATTCTAGTGATGCGGCCCGAAAAGCCCGCGCGAGAGGCTCACACTACCGTTCCCACCACAAATCCAGAAGAGCTATACACAGTCTGAACAGATTATATCGACACTTCGTTGACTTCATCCAAATTGATTTCATCCAAATTGACTTCATCCAAATTGATAGCTGTTGCTACTTCCTTCGGTTGAGGTGTTAGATGACCATTGAGCTTGATAACTGTTTGTTTTCTCTCTCGTTCAATGGTAGTCAAAAGCCAATTTTGAGTGTGTCGGTGTTGCTTGCTGTCCCAGGCAAACAGAACTTTTTCTGCTGGTTGAGTCGGGTGCAGTGCCAAAATAATCAGTTGTAGCTTGTGAGGCTCGATCTCGAAGAATTCGGCAGCTACCCATAACTTAACTCGGTCTTGCCAAGTCAGTACAGGATGGCGAATCGCCCACTCAAATAGTCTGGGTGTTCCTTTGACTAAACCCACATTTGTACGGACTTGTATCACTTTAAATGGAGGAGAAGGGGAAGAATTTTCTTCTGTCACTCCCCTTTTTGTTCGGTCTAGTTTTGTTTGAAGTGGAATGTCAACAAACAGTTTTCGCTGCGGTAAAAACAGTGATGGCGATAGTTCTTTGAGCTGGAAAACCCACTGCTGGAACTGGGGGTGACTGTTGAGAATTGGCTCGACAGGTAATCCCATTAAAATTTGCTTGACAAGCAGTTGCAAGCGTTCTTGCAGATAGGAAGGAACAAGAGGCGGCTCTTGTACTGGGCTAGTATGAATAGTTTGATTGAGGTCTGATAGAGTAAGGAGGTACATTGCTCAGAGCATAAAAGACTGAGCAATAGCGGCGATCGCCAGAAGTCAGGGGGGAATGGAGAATGAGACGCTGACTTTTCCGGCTTCTCAACCGAAAACCGTGAGGGTGTAGGCTGCTTGTTACCTAATTATACAAGTTTGGCTAAAAATGCTACTGATGAAGAAATGATATCGGCAATATCATCTGGATCGAGGGAATAAATCTTTGCTAAAACTTCTTTTTTAATTTTTTCAGAGCCTATCCTCTTGCTGCCACTCACTTGACCGATCGCCACCTCATCCAAACCGCGTTGATAAACTGATAAGGATATTTCTCCATCCAAATAAAGTTGCAGAGTCTTGGTACTGCCACCGCTTAACTTTGCCAGTTGCCGAAAGTTCTTAGAATCGGATTCGGGTATCGTTTTCCCTTTTAACCACCGATATACGGTTGAAAAATCTACTCCGATAGCGGACGCTAAAGCGCTTTGAGTCCAGCCTTCTTTCAGCAGCAGCTCGATCAACTGAGTCAGCCGCTTTTGGCGATCGAGTATAAGAGAAGATACAGAGCTAACAGTCACAATTGCTTACCGAAAATTTAGGTTTAAAGTCCTGGGGCACACGGGAACTAACGCCCTTGCGAGACACCGACAAGAGTTTGGCTGAGGAGACTCCTCCGAGTGTAAGCCGAGTAGTGGAAAGAGGAAGCCCAAAGAGTGGTCTTGGGAATCCCCGCGCGCGAACGCACCCGGAGGATGTCAACTAACGCTTTTACCGTACACTATTTTACTTTCTGCTGCGTTGAAGCCGATACTTTTTCGCTATTTTACGCCCTTTCTACAAAATTTGAGCAATCACAGCCTTAATCGATTACGCAACTACCATTGCATTATGCAATACTTAATCTTGCACCGCGCAAGACGGACGGAACATCAATGTCATCCTCCAACACAGTTCGCGGTTCTGATGCACATAACTTCTCTGTTGTTCCCAGCGCTGAACTCACTGCGAGAGTTGCACAGGACTGCCACCTAAACAAAGCCGACGCTAAAGATTTGTCTGCCCACAGCAGTACGCTCACTGATGCTGAAGCATTAGAATTAAGCAGCTTGGAAGCTACAGTCGAACGGAGCTTGAAAGCTTTCTGGGAAATAGGGCAAGCTTTGCGCCAGATCCGGGATCGCCGCCTCTACCGACAAGACTTCTCGACTTTTGAAGACTATTGCACTAATCGGTGGGAAATGTCTCGTCGCTGGGCCTACCAACTGATTGAAGCGGCAACCGTCTATGAAAATGTGCGCCATGGCGCACAAATCCTTCCCGCCAATGAGCGCCAAGTTCGCCCTCTAACAGCACTACCCTCCCAAGAGCAGCCTAGGGCTTGGGCCCAAGCCGTTTCTACTGCTCCTAACGGCAAACTTACGGCTTTTCACGTTGCCCGAGTTGTTGAAGAACACCAGAAAAAAAATTCGAGGAATAAGTCTAACAACGAGAACAGTTCCAAAAACCAACGAACTCTTTGGGCCAATCATCCATCGTCAAACCGTGAGATTTCAGCAGCCACTCAAGAGAATGCTGAGGGATTGGGAGCAACATCCAGTCAGACAGAAACTCAATGCCGAAGCTGCTGGAATTGCTATCATTGCAGTTTTGAGCCTGTTCAAGACGACCCTCACAGTTTTTATTGTCAAAAGCTAGGCAAACTAAGCTTTATTGAGAAAGATGGTAACGAACGAGGATCTAAATGTAAATTGTGGCTCGATCGATGGATCGAGCCAGAGTTAGTCAAAAAGGCAAGACGAGCCCAACGAGATACTTTTACCTTAACTCTACAGCTCCCGATACACCTGCAAGCCCAGATGCAAGATGCGGCTAAAACTCAAGGGCTGGCTGTAGCAGATTGGGCGGAACAACTCCTCAAAGCAGCAGTTTCTACAATCAGTTTCGCTTCAGAAGTCCAGCCTACTCATAACATTACGCCCGCCGCCGCCACAAGTGAGAATTAGGTACGTATTGGGCTAGAAATCATCCAAATTAAACAGCGTAAATTGGTGAGGAGATGTTGTCGTTTTTCTGGATCGGCGTTTGCCCTTAACAACTTCTTGAATTACTGGATTTGAGTGAATTGATGTCTTCTCATTCAAATCAATAACTTCTGAGCTTTCTCCTGAACTTATTTCATGTTCGACTGGACAATCAGTATGATTTTTAGCCTGAGACTCGACAGGCTCAAACCACTCATTGTACCAATAAGTGGCGTTCATTGATTGGGGTAGATCGCTACTTAAAGTATTGCCAAGGAGCAAATCAGTTTGACCCAACCACCAAATCGGAACAGCCAGCCAAGGTGAAAACAGATAAAACTGAAACAAAGCGCATTTTAACAGAGTAGGGTCTATATCTTGACCGATACCGCTCAGACAGTAATTCGACTGTGTTAACATTAAAGCACCCGTACCGCACGCAGGTTCATTGAAGCTGGAAATTCGCTCTGTTTTATCACCACTGACTAACTTAGATATGAACTGACACAAAGCTAAGGGTGTCGGATAAAACCCTGAACTTTTTTGAGCAGTCTTTCCGCAAATTTGGGGTAGCAGTCTGCCCATATAATCTTCAGGATATAGCATGAGAATTGATAGGTCAAACATCTGATAGAGACGCATTGATGCACCTTCACAGCCGGCGGGTTCTTTGGGTAACATTTTATAAGCTGGATGTCCGAATGCGAACAAAACCCAGTCCAAGAAAAACTCCAAATAGTCCCAAGCTGACCAAGTTTTCCATTCTCCATGTTGAGGAATGCAATTGAGGCTATTATCTAACATGGCTTCTGCGGCAGGAGAATGCTGCCATTCAATTTGGGGAATCGGTTCTGCTGGCAAAGTTTCCTCAATTACAAATTTGGGTAAGCTTTCGGGTTTTCTGTTTTCCAGAATGGCTAGCATTGGCTCCATCTTCCACCGCATCCAGGCATGAGCGGGGACAGCTTGACACAAAGCCCAATAATCCCACCTTCCCCATAAACATCGGTCTATTTGTGCGAGAATTGTTAAAAGCCAGCCATGCTTTAAATCTCGTGTGAGGTTGGGGATTAAAGCTTGCTTTTTCTTTTGTTTATAGGGTTGATTTCTGAAATGTAACAGCGTTGACTCTCTAGTCTTGGAGTCAATGACTGGTAAGACAAGCTTGTTTTTCATGAGTACAAGTCTGAAAAATGCACCCCTAAAAACCGCAGTAGCGGTTCGCACAATTCTATGTTGATGCAAGCAGCGTCTTGTTTAATAAAAACAGTAAAAAAATTTGGGGAATAGAGTGTAGCTATTTTCCAACAAAAAAGCTACACTCTATTCCCACTCCCATTTTCCCTATTTCTCTCTCCCTATTCCGCTTTCTCAGCCGTCTATTCCACCCATTTTTTGATATTTAAGGAGTAGAAAATGCTTCGCACAGCAGCAGCCCCACCTGCTTAAGTAAAGCTTTATTACCATCAGGGCATCCCGACTGAATCAAACATTTAGGACAGCCAGAACTGCAAGAACAACTGCGGGCTAACTCAGCAGCCGCATGAGCTAATTGAGGGAGAGAACGAAAAATAGCTTCCGAGGTTCCCGAACCCCCTTCTGCTAAATCGTAAAAGAGTCCTGCATAATCATTTGCACCTCTCTTCTCTACCAGAAAATTCACATCATTAGGTGAAGCCAAAATAGTCAGAGGTAAAGCTGCTAAAATTTGATGACCGAAACTGTGAATAGCCAACAAATTCGCGGGGTACTCCCACAACTGCTGATATCCGGGAGGAATCGGCTGTTGAGATTGAAGCAATTCTTGGCGAGTAGCTGTTACTACCTGTTGCAGGTAACATTCAACCGGGGAATTCAAACTAATTTGCAGTACAGGAGTCGCAAATTTAATTTCGTAAGGTTGCTCAAAGTTTACCTCATTAAGAACCGATGTTAGCTCAGCAGAGCGAGTTCTCTTGCCACAAACAGGACAGGCAGTACATTTTGGTAAATGCTCTTTGTAATTGACACACTTTCTATTGAGACAAGTTAACTCGTAATTGCGAGTTAATAATTGATAACCAGTGACGAGTTGGCTAATTTCTCCCCAAACCAGTTCCAGAATAGCTTGAGCTGGAATTGCCTTACTATCCGTTGAATTGGTTTGAACATTTCCTTCAACTTCTGGAATAACCAACGGGATTTGTTGAGGCAAACTCAAATTCTGCTTGAGGCTGGTATCAGTGTGGCTAATCGCTACAGTAAACAGTCGAGTTTCAGGGGTGTTTTGCAAAATAGCTTTGCCATTCAAGAGCGAGCGCGAAGTATAAGTCACCAAACAGCCGTCTGAGTTTTGCGTGCGGTAAATAGCACCAGGAAATACCTCTCGATAAGCAATCTCCGCACTGAGGAGTTCAATCTCTTCTTGAGTATCTGCATCCACCAGTTGTATCGTGCTAGCACCCGTTCCCCCTCGAAAGTTTACATCTTTATGGGGAAAGCCCTTAGCCCATAATTTATCCCGGCTTCTGTGAAGAACACCTTGCTCAATTAAAGCCGTTGCAATTTGAGGAGCGCTCTTGCCAAAGTAGTGCTTAAGTTTACTGGCAGGAATGCCCGTTTCGACAGCCGCGCACATCAAATGTTTGGCAATATCTATGGGATAATTGGCATTAAAACTCACCAATTCAGATTCGGCCGACAGTAACAATTCAGGGCGCTCGGCAAAATAGTTATCCAAAGGTGATTGTGCAATGGGAATGAAAACAATTAAACCGGAGTTGGCGCGACCAGCCCGGCCAGCCCTCTGCCTAAAAGCTTGCAAGCTTCCCGGCCATCCCCTAATAATAGCAAAATCAAGTTGAGGCAAATCAATTCCCGCTTCGAGAGCGCTAGTGCTGAGGATACACTTAACTGTTCCTGACTGCAAAGAGTTAATAATTTCCATGCGGCGCTCGCTTGTTAAACTGCCGTAGAAAATTGCTACTTGCGACTCAATTCCAGAGTTAGTTTGAGTTACAGCTTCTTGCTTAAAAGTTGCCCACAAGTTCTTAATTGCTTGTCTGCCGTTACCGAAGCAAATTCCGCTTTTCCCTTGCTGCAACAAAAACATAATGATGCGAGCAACATCGGAATTAGCATCATGAGTCGGTTTAGTAACAATTAATTGCCGTTCTGGGACAGCAGCTCCACTAGAGTTAATCCAAACTAACCGCTCTGATTTATTGAGATTTCGCTTTCGACTTCTACCAGATAGTAACTTCGCTAATTGAACGGGATTGCCAACGGTAGCACTCAACATCAGGAATTGCAGTTTTTGAGAACAACCTCCGCGCTCGTCTACTGCCAATTTTAAGCGGCGAATTAAGCTAGCCATGTTAGCTCCGTAAACTCCGTTAAAAGTGTGAGCTTCATCTAAAACAATATAGCGGAGGCGACTTAAAAAGTGCTGCCAAGGCTGACTCCAGTGAACCCCTTTCAGCGCATAGTGAATTAACTCTGGTGTTGCGCTGATTATGCTAGGATTTGTAGCCAATAATTGTTCTCTGGTTTGGGGAGGAGTATCGCCAGTTAGAAGAGCAAGGCGCGGGCGCGCAGGCTCAGGAATCAGTTGGAGCAAATCGGCAAGTTTTTGACTTTGGTCGGCTGTTAAAGCTTTCAAGCCATAAATAGAGAGTGCAGTAAATTGATGTTGGAGAATGCCCTCTAAAATAGGCAAGTACGCACTTAAAGATTTGCCAGAAGCTGTTGCTGTGCTGAGGATGACATCTTTGCCCTGGCGGACGGCTTTGAGTGTTTTAATTTGGTGCGAATAAAGCTGTTGAATGCCTTGGCGGTGCAAAGCAGAAATTATTGAAGGCGGCAAGTCTTGAGGAATTTTGTAGAGCTTAGGAGTTGTAGCAGTCGCGATTGTCTGATAAATAACCTCTTCGCCTAAAAACTCACACAAGTCGGCTGTTGCAGTTGGCTGCAAGTGGCTTGCTTCTGGAAAGTTATTTTGGTGAAAATCATGTCTGGCTATTAGTTGGGAAAGAAGGTTGATATAATCGGGAGGCATTGGTCACTCTAAGAATGAATCTTTTCTCTCTTACTACCGATAGGTAGGAAAAAGAACGAGAGAGGAAATTCCAAAAAAACCAACTGGGAGTCGGACTGAATTTGGTGGCAATTATGGATTTGGGTTCAGGAACTAGGGAAACGGTAGGTCTCTGGCTCACTGCGCGATCGCACCGTATACTTCCCCTATGCCAATGACCACGATCTTCCGTGGATTAGCACTCATGATATCGGCGATGAGGTAGCAAAATATCTACTCGACCATCGTTGGCCAGGTAAGTGGACTTGTAATTTGATGGAACCAGAAAATTTAACGCTCTTGGAAATAAAGGCTGTCCTTTCACAATTGCTCGATTGCCCGATAGAATAGGTGCAAGTGGCAATTGAATCGCTCCAGTAGTGCCTTGCATTGATGGGAGCAACTATTACTGTCCAAAAAGAGTTAGGCGACCTGTTCCTTGCCCTTGAATATCATAACGTAATTTATGTATCGGTACGAACGCTCGAAGCAATTACATCAACTACCTTTGAGCATTTTACAAAAAACAACCAACTTCCCAAAAAGTCCTGACAGCTATCAGTAAAACGTTAGATAAATGGAGAAAATTTATGCCGTTCTTAAAATGCTAAAAGTTCAAAACTTGCCCGGCTCCAAGCGTGAGTGTGATTAGTTAAACTCCATCTATATTGTCCCGTGCAAAATAGTTATTATGGACTGGAAAACAATACTTTTTTTTATCATTGGTGCCACACTTTTAACTCTGTTGAGCGGTTGGCTGATGACCGCCAACCTCCTGCCGATTAAAACTCAGATAGCCTACAGCGAAGCGGAGCTGGGTTTTGTGAAGATTTGGATACAAATTGCGATTGTGATTGGCTTACTGTTGCCTGTAATTGCATTTTTGGTGTGAATACGTAATCCCAACGTGCGGACTATTTTTGGAGGCTATTTGTTAGTTATGGTAATTCAAATTGTCACCGAGCAAATTTGCAGTCGCATTTTTTCTCCGAGTCTGTTACTCATCATTGGCACTATTTACACCACATTTAGAATTTAGCAACTAACTGTGGCAAAGCAAAAGTTTTTAACCGTGAACCCTCACAATGGTAAGGTTAACTTTTATATCGCGTATAGCTTACTGTGGCTCATGTTGTTGTTTTGGTCAGCAAACTTAATTTTCCTTCTAGTAGTTGGCTGGTTGAGAATTTTATAGCTCGTTGTATAACAACAAGTAACTTGATTTGTTTTGAAAATTCCCAAAAAATCGATTTGGACATTTTTTAGTGCCAAACTTAAGGGAGGGCGCAGTAGTTGTTATGGATAATCTACTCGCTCACAAGTTGGAGACTATTGAACCTTAATTTAAGCTGCAACGCTGATTCGGTCTATTTCCTAAGCCTCTTTGTCACCCCCCAGCCGTAAATCTTGTTAGCACTTTTTAAATTTGGGAGATTAGTTAGCAGATACCAAGGTTCCTCTTCTTGTTTACCTTTATATTTCCTTGGGCAAGAAGCAACCAAGTTAAAGCGAGAGAAACCTTTATTTTGAGTTAAATTAATTAGGGGATAGAAGAGATGAATGCCTGGTTTAACTAGAATGCTGCTTAGTGCTTGAAATGGCTGTCTTTTTTCTCGAAAAGTCGTATTACCTTTTTGACGGAGTACAAAGCTGAGATGCTGACGGTGCAACCCGAAGTGCTAACTCTATGCTATGAAACTCCCGATCGCCAATTATCACTAATTTATATTTCTTTAACAACCGAATAACCGGACGTAGTACCTGTTGTTGTTCGGCTAAATTAGAAGCCCCTTGTTTATCTAACAGTGTCCAGAATATGGGGAAAGCCCTTTTTTGATAAATTGCACTTACCATTAAAACATTATACTCTTTCCACTTTGTTCTATCCAATGCAATAATTAATTGAGTTCCCGCTTTGATTTGACGAGATATGACCTCTCTAATAATCGGGAACCTGCGTCACAAGTATGCTGAGCGCTTTAATTGATAAAAAACGTTGTATGTGACGACGGCGACTGTTTTGTAAAATGGTTAATGGCAGAGTTGCAGCTAATCGTTCTATTCTGACTTGTTTTTGAGATTGTAACAACTTGTGCGAGCATCTGAAGAGTCAATAACTGTTGGGGGTTGAGATATTTTTCGAGGATTCTGTGATAGAATGAGGGTAACATATTATAACTTTGGTCTTGTGGTATTAGCGAGGCCTTTCCTTTTTATCACAACTAGGCGCTTTTTCCTCTATAAAGATTATTTTGTCAATAAGCTTTATTTTATGACGTGGGTTTGAAGCGCGAAAACATTAGCCTGTAATGGTTTTGGGGCGATTGTCGCCCCCTGAAGACCAGCAGTCTAACACTGCGTTGGAGCGGACAGCCAACAGAGCTTGGTGCTAAGTTTGAGGCTGTCTGTTGCTGCTCAACTATACCGTTAGACCACTAAGTTACTAGACTGGCACTTCTAGAAGATAGCTATAGTAGTGCAGACTGAAAATAACCAATAATAAAAACCCGGTTTCTTCAATCAACCGGGTTTTTATCTATTGGATCGCCCTCACCCAAATCTACAATTACTACAAGGTAGAAGTGGCACTTAAATCGCTACTTGTTGGTAGCTGAATGGGACTCGGATTCGCATTAAGTAAGAGGTCAGATTCATTACCATAAGGATTAGCAGTAGGAGCGATCGCACTACCA
Organism: Microcoleus sp. B3-D7; assembly: GCF_036705305.1. Classification (NCBI taxonomy): domain Bacteria; kingdom Bacillati; phylum Cyanobacteriota; class Cyanophyceae; order Oscillatoriales; family Microcoleaceae; genus Microcoleus; species Microcoleus sp. B3-D7. Next base: position 49,590 of record NZ_JAUBUE010000045.1, read on the forward strand.
ACACTCGTCGCTTGCAAAGGAATAATTGGCTGAGTTTGAGCGTTGGTTAGAGATGTTAACAAGCTGTTAGAGTCGTAGATGAGAATGTCATCATCGATGCCACTAAAGCTATTCAGTGTTGGAATTGAACCGCCATTTAGCAAGATGTCATCGGTGGTAGATGTGGCAGCAGTTGGTGTTGAAATAGCTGGATTAGTAGCTGTTGTCACCAGTGGCTGGCTGGCACTTTCTAGAGTAGTAGTCGTGCTATTTGACTGGCTAATTGATTCAGTAATCGTGCTGTTTGACTGGCTAATTGGTGCAGTAGTCGTGCTGTTTGGCTGACTAATTGGTTCAGTAGTCGTGCTGGACAAGCTAGTATCAGAACCGCTGTCGATCGCACTTAGAACATCGTCACTATCAACAGGTTGCCCGGTTAAAAGATCGATATCCGAGGGAGTATTGAAAACTCCAGGCAGCGGGGTTCCGGGGGTGATGGAAATAAACCGAGAACTGTCGATCGCACTAAATTGAGTATCTTTCACCCAAGCTAAATGTTCGCCGGTGCCTGCGATGCTAATCAAAGCATCGTTACTATAATTCTCGCCGCCTTGAACGATTTGCAATTGGTCAAAGGTGAGGTCTTGTGTTAGTCCAAAATAATCGCGATCGGCCTGGAAGTAGAAAATGTTATCAAGTCCAGAACTTGGTGCTAGCACAAATATGTCGGAACTACTGCCTCCAATCAGCGAATCTTGACCATTTCCGCCCTTGAGCACGTTGTTACCTTCGCCGCCGTAGAGACTGTCATCGCCATCGTTACCGTTAAGGCTGTCGTTGCCGCTGCCACCATTTAAGAAGTCGTTGCCATTACCGCCATCGAGGGTGTCATTGCTGCTGCCACCATCGAGACTGTCATCGCCTTCGTTGCCCAAGAGGTTGTCACTGCCAGCTTCCCCAGTTAGCAAGTCGTTGCCACAACCGCCGTCAAGGGTGTCCTGACCGGCACCTCCCAGCATGGTGTCGTCTTCGCATTCGCCGAACATTAAGTCGTCGCCGTTACCACCGCCCATCCAGTCGTTGCCACCACCACCTGTGAGGGTGTCGTCGCCGGAATCGCCTGTGAGGGTGTCGTCGCCGGAGTCGCCGACAACCATGTCGTTACTGGCCCCGCCGTCCATCAAGTCGGTTTCATCGCCACCGTAGAGGGTGTCTTCCCCTACTTCGCCTAACATCGTGTCTTGCCCTTGACTGCCAAACATCAAGTCGTTGCCGGCACCTCCGAAGAGTTTGTCGTCGTCGATGCTGCCGTCAATTTTGTCGTTGCCGGCACCGCCGAACAGTTGGTCGTTGCCCGTACCGCCGAACAGTTGGTCGTTGCCGGCGCCGCCGTCGATGCTGTCGTAGCCGGAACCGCCATCGATTTTGTCTTCACCTGCTTCTCCAAAAATCAGGTCGTCGTCTTCGTCGCCCCAAATGTTGTCGCTGCCGGCGCCGCCGTGGATGAAGTCATCGCCGGCTTGGGCCCAAATGTTGTCGTTGCCATCGCCGCCGAGAATCGAGTCGGCGCCGGAACCACCGTCGATGTTGTCGCTGCCGATTTGTCCGAGGAGGGTGTCGGCTGCATCTCCGCCGTAGATTTGGTCGTTGCCACGGCCGCCGTCGATGAAATCGAGGTCTTCTCGGCCGTAGAGTTCGTCGTCCCCGTCGTTGCCCCACAGCGTGTCATTTCCGGTGCCGCTATCGAGGAAGTCGTTGTCGTCGTTACCTTCGAGGCTGTCGTTGCCGGATTGACCGAAAATTCGATCGCCCCCTTCTCCCCCTGCTAAAGTATCGTTGTTAGCGCCGCCGTCGATGTAGTCGTCGCCGCTGTTGCCGTCGGCGATGTCGTTGCCATCATTTCCGAAAATGCGATCGCGCCCTGCGCCGCCAGTTAAGCTATCATCGTCTGCGCCACCTTCTAAGTAGTCGTCGCCAATGTTACCGGAGAGGGTATCTTTGCCGATTTGACCGAAAAGTCGATCGGCCCCTTCGCCACCATCAAGGCTGTCATTGCCGGATTCGCCCCGCAGAATGTCGTCTCCGGTTTGTCCTAACAACGTATCCTCGTTATCTCCACCCCACAGTTGGTCGTTATCGGCATTGCCTTCTAAAAAGTCGTTGCCTTGGCGGCCGTATAATTTGTCACGGCCGTCATTGCCGGAGAGAGTGTCGTTTTCGGTACCGCCATCTACAAAATCGTCCTCTGTTCCGCCAGCTAGGGTATCATCGCCACCTTCCCCGTAGAGGCTGTCATTATTTTCGCCACCGTCGAGTTGGTCATTGCCGAAACCGCCGAACAGGGTATCGCTGCCGGATTCTCCCAGCAAATTGTCGTTGTCGTCTCCTCCCCAAAGAGTGTCGCCGTCGCTGCCACCGAACAGGGTATCGAGGCCGGCTTGACCGTAAATTCGATCGCGCCCTTGATTACCCTGAAGCAAATCATTGCCCAAACCGCCGTCAACAATGTCATCGCCACGGTTGCCGATAACCGTATCATCACCGACTTGTCCGAACAAACTGTCGTTATTTTCGCCACCGTCCAGAATGTCGTTACCGTCGCCACCTTCGAGGGTATCGTTTTCAGTACCGCCATTGAGAGTATCGTTGCCGAGTTCCCCAAAAAGTCGGTCTGTTCCTGAGTTGCCTTCCAGGATGTCATCGCCACTGAAGCCGTAGAGAGTGTCGTTGTCAGCTTGACCGAGAAGGGTATCGTTACCGTCGCCTGCTAAAAGTGAGTCATCGCCGAAACCGCCTTGCAATAAGTCGTTGCCAGCTTCGCCGAACAGGGTATCTTTGCCGTCTCCACCGTAGAGGGAATCGTTACCTTCGCCAGCATCAAGGATGTCATCGCCGTTTTCCCCAAACAGGTAGTCGTCGCCAGCTTGGGCTGATAAAGTGTCATCGCCTTGACCACCCCAGAGATAGTCGTTGTCAATTCCAGCATCGAGAATGT
>NZ_JAUBUE010000046.1:0-52382 GCF_036705305.1 Microcoleus sp. B3-D7
CTTCAATTTCCCGCTAAACTGACGACCGGAGATCCTAATGATAGTAATGTTACGGCAAATGTGAGGATCGCAGACCCCTTACTCGGCCCTTTGGAAAATATTAACGGCGCTTTTGTGTTGCCGCTGCTAGTAGGAAGTCCGGCCATTGATACTGGTACTGGTGCGGGCGCGCCGGCTGCTGATCAGCGCGGTGTGAGTCGCCCTCAAGATGGTGATAATAACGGAAGTGCGATCGTTGATATTGGCGCTTATGAATTTAACCCTACAGTCACGCCGACTCCAACTCCCACGCCGACTCCGACTCCCACCCCGACTCCCACTCCCACTCCGACTCCGACTCCCACACCGGAACCAACTCCGACGCCCACACCGGAACCAACTCCCACTCCCACACCGGAACCGACTCCCACTCCCACACCGGAACCAACTCCGACTCCCACACCGGAACCGACTCCCACGCCCACACCGGAACCGACACCAACTCCCACACCAACTCCGGCTTCGGATGATTGCCTACTCGATAGCCTCAACGCCCCGCAACTAGATTCGACCACCATCACCCCCAACCCCGTCCAACAAACTATCAACGGCGGCGACACTACCGATTTCATCATGGGCGGTGTCATCAACGACTCAATTAACGGACAAGCCGGCAACGATACTCTCTACGGTATGGGCGGCAATGACAACATTGACGGCGCAGCAGATAACGACTCAATCTTCGGCAATGAAGGCAGCGATTTCATCTCTGGCGACGCTGGCAACGATACCATCTACGCTGGCAAAGATAATGACACTGTTGTTGGTGGTGAGGGCGACGACTTGTTGAGGGGAGATCTCGGCAATGATACAGTTGCCGGCGGCGTTGGCAACGACAGCATTTTCGGTGGTAAAGAGGACGATATCTTGCTGGGTGAAGATGGTGACGACTACATTTTAGGCAACTTAGGAAATGACACAATTAATGCTGGAAACGGCAACGATATTGCCTTTGGCAATGAAGGTGGAGACCTGATTTTTGGCGAGGAGGGAAATGACACGCTTTACGGGGGCCAAGAAAACGGCAGTCTCGATGGCGGTGAGGGCAACGACTTGCTGTTCGGTGGCAATGAAAACGATGTGCTTTGTGGCGACATCGGTAACGATACCCTCTACGGCGGCAAAGGTAATGAGATTCTCAGCGGTGGCAGCGGTTCCGATTTCCTTTTCGGGGAGGTTGGGGACGATACTTTGACTGGTGGTTCGGGAAATGATGTATTTGTCCTCAGTCAAGGTGTGGGTAGCGACATCATTAATGACTTCCGCAAGGGAGAGGATTTAATTGGGTTAAATCCGGGTTTGAGTTTCAATCAACTCAGTATTAGTTCCAGCAACAATCAAACTTTGATTACTGTGACGGACACCAATCAATTGTTGGCGAAGCTTAACGGTATTACCCCCGGTATTCTCACCGCTAGCGATTTCATTACTCTGTAGTTATTATAATTAAATCCGGTTTGGCTATACCCTCAATCATTCTGCGTATCCTTCGGCGGTTGAAACCGCTACTAAACAAACGAAGTCCGCCTCTGCAGACTGAGAGATAAAGGGAGTAGTTAAACCGGATTTAGTATGATAGCATATTTCAATAAAAATTAGCCAAGCATGATAAATATCCTCTAATCTTCTAATGCTATAGCCACACATATAGTCTTTCTCAGAAAGATGAGGTACGACTGGGCATAGGGCATAGGGCATAGGGCATAGGGCATAGGGCATAGGGCATAGGGCATACCTCACTTTTTTGAGAACCGCTATATTAATCTATTAATCCTAATAAAGCGGACTGGATATTATTCCTTTTTAATACGATCGCACAAATGTCTATCCTCCTCCTTCACATCGGCATTGGTTCGCAGATAATCTCGCACGCGATCGCACGCATAAGCCAGTTCATCGAGTTTGAGAATGCGCTCCACATCCCATAAAATGACTGTGCGATCGTCCCCAGTGGAGACAATCTGTTTGCCATCGGGACTAAACGCCACCGCCAAAACATTCCCCTCATGTCCGGTGAGCGTGGTTATTTCCGTGCCGTCAATTTTCCAGAGTTTGACTGCGCCAGATGCGCCTCCCCCCACCAGCATTTCACCGTCTGGACTGAAATCGACCGCCATCATGCCTCTAGTATTTCCCTTGATGGTTTTGAGCAACGCGCCATCGATCGTCCAGAGTTTAATCGTGTCATCCATGCTCGCACTTGCCAAAGTCCGACCGTCTGGACTGATAGCAACTTCCCCAACTGCACTGCCATGACCTTTCAAAGTCTTGGAAAATTTACCGTCCAAGCTCCACAACCGAATTGTGCCATCTTCACTGGCGGAAACCAGCCTCTTTCCGTCGGGGGTAAAGTCCACATCGTAAACCCTAGCCTCATGACCTTTGAAAGTTTTCAGCAAAGTGCCGTCTTTGTTCCACAGTTTCACGGTTTTGTCCTCGCTTGCAGAAGCGAGTAGCTGACCGTCTGGACTGGCGGAGACATCCCAAACACTCGCCCCATGTCCTGTTATGGTTTTCAGCAGCGTCCCGTCAAACTGCCAGAGTTTGATCGTTTTATCTGTACCTGCGGAAGCGAGTACAGGCGGGATATCTTCTTTGGCCAAGTTCGCAGGAGAAACGAAACCAACCGAGTAAACGGGAGCCTTGTATCCCGAAAAAGACTTCAGCAACGTACCATCTCGCGCCCACAGTTTGAAGCTGCCATCCGAACTGGCTGAAGCTAACATCTGACCGTCCGGGCTGAAGTCCACATCCCAAATGACGCCGCTATGTCCGTACAGGACTTTCGAGAAAGGGTTTGTCGGCTTCCAGAGTCGGGCAGTATTGTCGTCGCTGACGGAGATAACGATTTGAGTATTGGGAATAAAGGTAACGTTGCGAATTCCAGATTGATGCCCTTTGAGGACTTTCAAAAGCGTCCCGTCCGGTTTCCAGAGGTTGATGGTTCCGTCGGCGCTGGCGGAAGCAATGACATCGCCTGAATTGCTGACGGCAATTTCCAACACTTCCGAACTGTGACCCCTGAGAGTGGACAGCAGCGTTCCGTCGAGTTGCCAGATTTTAACCGTGTTGTCAGCGCTGCCAGAGAGAATAGCGAGACGTTTTGTGCCGTCACTGTCTGCGAGGAAGGCGAACTTAACGTCCCAAACAGCACCCGCGTGCCCTTCGAGAGTTCTCACCAGTTTGCCGTCTAGAGTCCATACCTTGACCGTACCGTCGCTGCTGCTAGAGGCGAGCAGGTTTCCATCCGAACTGAAGGCAAGACCCCAAACCCCACCTTGATGTCCGCTTAGTGTCTCCAGCGGTTTGCCATTAAAGTCCCACAGGCGAATCGTGCTGTCTTCGCTGGCAGTGGCAATGCGATCGCCGCCGGGACTGACGGCCATATCCCATATCGCAGCGCTGTGTCCCTGAAAGGTTTTGAGGAGCTTGCCGTGCCGATCCCACAGATAAATGCTGCCGTTGAGACTGGATGTAACCAGGCGCTGGCTGTCGGGACTGAATTTAAGCCCGAAGACAGCAGCCGGATGTTGCAGGTTGTGAAGCAGCGCACCGTCCCGCTGCCACACCTTGACTGTTCGATCGCCGCCTCCGGTGGCGATGAGTTGGGCGTCTGGGCTGACATCAAGGCCCAGAACCAGGCTGGAATGCCCCGTCAGGCGATTGAATTCTGCCGTTCCGTAGATGGCCTGTTGCAGCACTTGTCGAACTTGCGATCGCAACTGGGGGTCCGAATTAGGGAGGCTGTCGAGCCTGCGTCTGCCTTTGATGGCAGTGACTAGGGCGTCTAATCGCTGTTGGGAGGCGAATTGCCCTGTGGAGGAGATGCTGAGGGCTTGAACTTCGCTGGTGGCGGCGCGGTAATATTGCCAGAGGGCGAAAATGGCGGATGCGATCGCAACTATCAGCAACCCGCTCAACGCTGCAATAAACTTGCGCTGTCGCTGTGCTGTCTTTCTTTCATAAGCTACGCGCTTGCGTTCTTCTACCAGTCGTGCTTCGACTTCTTTTACTCGTTCTGCTTCCAGTGCTTGCTGCATTTCCAACTTATCTAATTCACCAGAAGCGGCTAAAAATTGATAGTCCAAATCGCTCAAACTTTTACCTTGCGCCCAGGATTGAGCGTCTTTCAGCGCTTGTCCGCGCAACAGTCGCGATTGATCTTGTTGTTTGGCAGCGATCCAAGCATCAAATAGTTGGGAGTAAGGGCGCAGTTGCCCTAAGTGTTTGTCTACCCATTCTCTATTAAATACTTCTTGATAAATTCTGTTTTTTACCTGCAAATACCCATATTTTTTTACCACTAAACCCGATAGTAATAGTTCGATTTGATCTCGGCTGTCATCTGTTGGGACGGGCTGGCACGGGGGCACCGCCCCTACGCCTTGTAAAATTTGCTGGTAAATACCTAGCAATCTGCCAGCACGTTGTTCGTTGCGAAGGATGCGATCGCGAATTGTCTTTAAATGCTCAGGCTCATCTTGCGATTCCCATTGATTGATGATGTTTTCTCTCACCAGCGATTCCACAAAAAATTCCTCGGTTCCCGGTAGTATTTTTAAATCACCCCTGTGGGCTGACCCCGCCCTTTTTACTACTAATTCACATATTTTTTGCATTAAAAATGGCTGTCCTCCCGTCCAAACTAAGATTTCTTTGAGAACTGCTTGCGAATTATTGGCTATGACCTTTTCTAACCCTTTCGCTAATGGTTGCGCTTCTTCTAAGCTAAATCCTGACAAATCGATCGCTTGTCCGATATTAAAAGGTGTCCGATTTTTATCGGCGATTAAATCGCTGGGTGTAGCTACTCCGAAAATCGCGAAGGTAATTCGATTGTATTCTGGATTGATGGCTCTTTGGTTGTAACAATAACGAATCAAGGCGAAAAAATCATCTACGGGAAAATATAAACTTAAAATACTATCAATCTCATCGACAAATATAATAATTCGCTCCTCCGCAAATCCGGTTAATAAAATCTCTTCAATAAACTGACTCAATCTTTGCAGGAGAGAAACTTCTTCTTGTTCTTTCCACCAAGTTTTTAAATTAACTTGTCCTAATAAATTAAAGCTGCGCCACAAATCCCCAACGATTCCTTTGTACCATTGTAAAGGAGTAATGTTTTCGCTACCGATGCGGGTCATGTCGATCGCGCTGCATTGAAATCCTTCGGCTTGCAGTCGGTGCAGGGTGCGAACGAGGAGGGAAGATTTGCCCATCTGTCGGGAGTTGAGGACGTAGCAAAACTCGCCTCGTTTTAAGGCATCATAAAGTTCGATATCTGCTTGTCGTTCGACGTATGTAGGCGCATCAGTTGTGAGACTGCCGCCAATTTGGTAAGAGTAATCTTTCATAATTGATATTTAATTGTTTCGGATAATTTAGCGATCGCCCACTGCATCGCACAAATGTCTGTCCTCTTCCTTCACCTCGGCATTTGTTCGCAGATAATCTCGCACGCGATCGCACGCATAACCCAGTTCATCGAGTTTGAGAATCCGCTCTATATCCCATAAAATCAAAGTACGATCGTCCCCAACAGAAGCAATCTGTTTGCCATCGGGACTAAACGCCACCCCCCAAACGTTCCCTTCATGTCCAGTTAGCGTCGTTATTTCTGTCCCGTCGGTTTTCCAAAGTTTGAGTGCGCCAGTTGAGCCTCCCCCCACCAGCATTTGACCATCGGGACTGAAATCAAGTGCCATCATGCCTCTAGTATTTCCCTTGAGGGTTTTGAGCAACGTACCATCGATCGTCCAGAGTTTAATCGTGTCATCCCTGCTGGCAGTTGCCAAAGTGCGACCGTCGGGACTGATGGCAACTTCCCAAATCGGGCTGCGATGACCTTTTAGAGTCTTGGAAAACCTACCGTCAAGATTCCACAACCGAGCAGTGCTGTCGCTACTGCCTGAAACCAGCCTCTGTCCGTCAGGGGTAAAGTCCACATCGTAAACCCTAGCTTGATGCCCTGTGAAAGTTTTCAGCAAAGTGCCGTCTTTGTTCCACAGTTTCACGGTTTTATCGTTGCTAGCAGAAGCCATTAGCCGACCATCTGGACTTGGGGAGATATCCCAAACTCCAGCTTCATGACCTGTTATGGTTTTCAGCAGCGTCCCGTCGAACTGCCAGAATTTAATTGTTTTATCTTCACTAGCGGTAGCAAGGAAAGGTGCGATCGCCGGATTGGCACCAGAGAGGAAAGCAACGGAGTGAACGGCAGTCTCGTTTCCGGCAAAAGACTTCAGCAACGTGCCGTCTCGCGCCCACAGTTTGAAGCTGCCATCCGAACCGGCTGAGGTTAGCATTTGACCGTCCGGACTGAAATCCACATCCCAAATCGTGCCGCCATGTCCGTAAAGGACTTTCGAGAAGGGGTTTGTCGGGTTCCACAGTCGGGCGGTATTGTCGTCGCTAGCAGAGAGAACCATTTGACTGTTGGGAATAAAGGTCACGCCTCTAATTCCCGATTGATGCCCTTTGAGGACTTTCAACAGCGTCCCGTCCGGCTTCCAGAGGTTGATGGTTTGATCGGCGCTGGTGGAAGCAATCACATCGCCTGCTGTACTGATGGCGACTTCAAACACTTCCGAACTGTGACCGCTAAGAGTTCGTAGCAGAGTTCCGTCGGGTTGCCAGAGTTTGACAGTGTTGTCAGCGCTGGCAGAGATGATGGCGGGACGTTTGGTGCCGCTATTGTCGGCAATTAAAGCGAACTCAACGTCCCAAACGATGGCGCTGTGACCTTCCAGGGTTCTCACCAGTTCGCCGTCTAGAGTCCAAACCTTGACTGTATTATCTGTGCTGCTAGAGGCGAGGAGGTTTCCATCCGGGCTAAAGGCAACACCCCAAACTGCACCTTGATGTCCGCTCAGGGTTTTGAGCGGTTTGCCATTAAAGTCCCACAGGCGAATGGTGCTGTCTTCACTGGCGGAGGCGATGCGCTGACCGTCTGGACTCACGGCGATCGCCCAAATCGCAGTCTTGTGTCCCTGAAAGGTTTTGAGCAGTTTGCCTTCCCGACTCCACAGATAAATGTTGCCGTCCACGCTGGATGTTACCAGGCGCTGGCTGTCGGGACTAAAACGAAGGGCGTAGACGCTGCTGATCGTGTGTTGGAGAGTGTGCAGCAAGGTGCCATCCCGTTGCCAGATCTTGGCTGTTTGGTCGCCGCCTCCGGTGGCGATGAGTTGACCGTCTGGGCTGGCATCAACTGCCAGAACCGGGCTGGAATGCCCCAACAGGCGATTGAATTCTGCCGTTCCATAGATAGCTTGTTGCAGGACTTGTCGAACTTGAGATGGCAACTGGGGGCTGGAATTAGCTAGGCTATCGATCCTGCGTCTGGCTTTGATGGCGCTCACGAGGGCATCTAATCGCTGTTGGGAGGCGAATTGCCCTGCAGATGAGGAGGATAGAGCTTGAATTTCGCTGATGCGGGCTTGCTGCTCGCTGGTGATGGCGTAATGATATTGCCAAAGGGCGAGAATGCCAAAGGCGATCGCAACTATTAGCGCTCCGCTGAGCGCCCCAAGAAATCTTCGCTGCCGCTTCGCTGTCTCTTGCTCTAAAACTAACCGCTTGCGTTCTTCTGTGAGTCTGGCTTCAACTTCTCTGAGCCTCGCTGCTTCGAGTGCTTGCTGCACTTCCAGCCTGTCTAATTCACCAGAAGCGGCTAAAAAGTGATAATCCAAATCGCTCAAACTTTTTCCCTGGGCCCAGTAGGAAGCGTCTTTTAACGATTGTCCGCGCAACAATCGCGATTCATCGGTTTGTTTTGAAACGATCCAAGCGTTGAAAGCTTGGGAGTAAGGGCGCAGTTGCCCTAACTGTTTTTCTACCGATTCCAGGTTAAAGACTTCTTGATAAATCGGGTTTCTTACCTTCAACCAACCTTGTTGTTTTACTACCAAACCCGATAGCAGCAGTTCGATCTGCTCTCGACTATCATCGGCTTCAATTTCACTCCCTTGTAAGAGCTGCTGATAGATTCCTAAGCTACGTCCAGTGCGTTGCTCGTTGCGAATGAGGCGATCGCGGATTGTCTTTAAATGCTCGGGTTCATCTTGCGATTGCCATTTATTGATGATGTTTTCTCTCACCACCGATTCCACAAAAAATCCCTCGGTTCCCGGTGGTATTTTTAAATCACCACTGTGGGATGACCCCGCCCTTTTTACTACTAATTCACATATTTTTTGCGTTAAAAATGGCTGTCCTCCCGTCCAATCTAAGATTTCTTTGAGAACCGCCTGCGGATTGGCTATGACATTTTTTAACCCTTGCGCTAATGGTGCCGCTTCTTCTAAGCTAAATCCTGACAAATCGATCGCGACTCCGATATTAAAAGGTGTCCGATTTTTATCGGCGATTAAATCGCTGGGTGTAGCTACTCCGAAAATCGCGAAGGTAATGCGGGTATATTCTGGATTGATAGCTCGTTGGTTGTAACAATAACGAATCAAGGCGAAAAAGTCATCTACGGGAAAATCTAAGCTTAAAATACTATCAATCTCATCGACAAATATAATAATTCGCTCGTTGGGAAAGTTGACTAATAAAATTTCTTCTATAAATTGACTCAATCTTTGCAGGAGAGAAATTTCTTCTTGTTCTCGCCACCAGGTTTTTAAATTAACTTGTTTTAATAAGCGAAAGCCGCGCCACAAATCCCCAACGATTCCTTTGTACCACTGTAAGGGAGTAATGTTTTCGCTGCCGATGCGGGTCATGTCAATGGTACTGCATTGAAATCCTTCTGCTTGCAGTCGGTGCAGGGTGCGAACGAGAAGGGAAGATTTGCCCATTTGTCGGGAGTTGAGAATGTAGCAAAACTCGCCTTGTTTTAAGGCTTGATAAAGTTCGATATCTGCTTGTCGTTGGACGTATGTAGGTGCATCACTGGCGAGACTGCCACCAATTTGGTAAGAGTAATCTTTCATAATTGATATTTAATTGTTTCGGATAATTTAGCGATCGCCCACGGCATCGCACAAATGTCTGTCCTCCTCCTTCACATCGGCATTTGTCCGCAAATAATTTTCGACCCAATCGCATCCATACTGGAGGAAATCGAGCTGGAAAATTCGCTCTAGATTCCACACAATTGCTGTGGTATCCTGACTGGCTGAAGCGACTAACTTCCCATCAGGGCTAAATGTCACTCCGAACACCCCATCGCTATGTCCTTTTAAGGTTTCAAGCTCTTGACCATCGTCCTTCCAAAGTTTAACAGTGCCGTCAAAACTTGCTGAGGCGAGGGTCTTGCCATCGGGGCTAAATGCCACTGAGAATACCCCATTTTTGTGTCCCTTTAAAGCTCTAATTTCTGTACCATCCAACCGCCAAAGTCTCACCATGCTATCCATACCTGCTGAAGCGAGAGTCTTGCCGTCAGGGCTAAATGCCACTCCCGCCACCTGACGGCGATGGCTTGTTAAAGTGTGTAGAAGCTTGTAGCTGGATTTTCCAAATGCGATCGCATTATCCCACTGCCAAAGTTTGACAGTGCCGTCCACACTACCAGAGGCAATAACTTGTCCGTCGGGGCTAAATGCCACTCCGTTAATGTAATCGGTATGTCCTTTGAGAGTTGCCAATTGGGTGCCGTCAATCCTCCAGACTTTAACTGTTTTGTCCTCACCCACCGAGGCGAGTGACTGTCCATCTGGGTGGAAATCAACCGCGAAAACTCTACCTTGATGTCCCGTAAAAGTCTTGATTAAGGTTCCATCTATTCGCCACAATCGAACAGTGCCGTCATAACCACCTGTAGCAATCGTGTCTCCGTTTGGGCTGAAATCTACTCCGAAAACTTTATCAGATTGTTTTGGAAAAGTGCGAATTAAGCTACCATTAAGCCGCCAAAGTTTAACGGTATTGTCACGACTGGCGGTGGCAATTGTCTTACCATCAGGACTAAATTTTATGGTGTAAATTGATGCTTGATGTCCGTTAAGAGTCTTGAGCAAACTATCATCAAGCTTCCAGAGTGCGATCGGGCCATCCCAACTGGATGAGGCAAAGATTTGCCCGTCAGGACTCCAAGCCAATCCAGAGACGACATCCTTGGCGACTAGCAGGGTTTTTAGCAGAGTCCCGTCAAGCTGCCACAGTTTGACTGTTCTGTCTAGACTTGCCGAGGCAAGCACACCACCTTGAGGGTTAAAAGCGATTTTGGTCACGGAATCGCCGTGTCCAGTTAGGGTTTTGACTAAAGTTCCATCAAGGTTCCAAAGTTTGACCGTTTTATCCCAACTCGCCGAGGCGATAAAATTTCCTTGAGGGCTGAAGGCAACATTCTTGACTCTATCCGTATGCCCCGTGAGGGTTCCGATCAGTTTACCGTCTGTATTCCAGAGTTTGATGGTTTTATCTTTAGAAGCAGATGCAATGGTTTGACTGTCAGGGCTAAAGGCAACGCTGTCAACTTCATCTGTATGTCCGGTGAGAGTTCTCAGTAGCTTGCCGTCTGTACTCCAGAGTTTAATGGTTTTATCTTTAGAAGCGGAAGCAATAATCTGGTTGTTAGGAGCGATCGCGACTTGTGTAACGTTATTGGTATGTCCTTTTAAGGTTTGCCATAAGGTATAATTCGGCTTGACCTTGGTTGATTTTGTACTGTTTTTACGCCAAAGTTTAACTGTGTTATCTCCAGAAGCAGAAGCAATTAGATCGCCTCTGGGGTTAAATACGACTGCCACAACTGCATTGTTGTGCCCTTGAAGCATTCCTAGTTTTGTACCGTCTTTTTTCCAAATATCGATGGTTTTATCGGCAGAAGCTGAGGCTATGAGTTCCCCATCAGGACTGAATGTTACATCGTTTACCACATTGTTATGCCCCGATAAGTGATTATAGTCAACTGCTCCATAAACAGCTTGATGCAGAGCTTCTTTAACTGAGCGTTCGACCTCTGGGTCTACAGCACCTAACTTTTGCAGTTGTCGCTTTCCTCTGATCGCTTCTATTAATGCGTCTAATTTTTGATTTGAGGCGAATAGTGCTTCGGAAGATTTGGCGATCGCTTTGATCTCGCTGACAGCACTTTGCCGATACTGAAAATACACCGCTAGCCCCAAGGCACAGGCGATAATTAATGCTATACTTACTACAAAAAGCAAAAATCTTTGCCGCCTAGAACTTGTTTTCTCTACAGCTAATCTTTTTTGTTCTTCTGTTAGTCGGGCTTCAATTTCTTTAGCCCGTTCAGCTTCCAATCCTACCTGCATTTCTCTTCGGTCTAATTCTTCAGAAGCACCTAAAAACTGATAATCTAAGTCACTCAAACTTTTACCATGGGCCCAAGCTTGAGCATTTTTCAAGGCCTGTCCGCGCAACAGTCGGGATTTATCGGTCTGCTTGGAAGTTATCCAAGCATCAAAGGCTTGAGAGTATGGACGCAAGAAAGCGAGATTTTTTTCTACCCATTTTTTGTTAAATACTTCTTGATAAATGGGGTTTCTTACCTGTAAAAAACCCTGGTATTTTACTACCAAACCAGACAGCAATAGTTCTACCTGTTCTCGCGAGTCATCGGTGGGTACTTCCACTCCTTGTAAGATTTTTTGATAGATGCCTAGTAGTCTTCCAGCACGTTGCTCATTTCTCAGGATGCGATCGCGGATCGTCTTTAAATGCTCTGGCTCATCTTGAGATTCCCAATTTTGGATGATGTGCGCTCGCACCGCTGATTCCACAAAAAATCCCTCCGTTCCCGGTGGTATTTTTAAATCACCGCTGCGGAATTTTTTAGCATTTATTACCACCAATTCGCAGATTTTTTGAGTTAAAAATGGTTGTCCTGATGTCCAAGCTAAGATTTCTTTGATAACTGCTTGCGGATTGGTTATTACCTTTTCTAATCCTTGGGCTAATGGTTGTGCTTCCGACAAGCTAAATCCTTGCAAATCTATCCCTCGTCCGATATTAAAAGGAGTCCGATTTTTATCGGCGATTAAATCGCTGGGTGCAGCTACTCCGAAAATCGCGAAGGTAATCCGGTTGTATTCGGGATTGATAGATCTCTGGTTGTAACAATAACGAATCAAGGCAAAAAAATCATCAACTGGAAAATTGAGGCTGAGAATACTATCAATCTCATCGACAAATATAAAAATTCTGTTTTCTGGAAATTTGGTTAACAAAATGTCTTCGATGAAATAGCTCAATCTTTGCAAAAAGGAAACTTCTTCTTCTTGCCACCAGGTTTTTAAATTAACTTGTCCTACAAGATGGAAACTGCGCCACAAATCGCCAACGATTCCTTTGTACCACTGTAAAGGAGTAATGTTTTCGCTACCGATGCGCGTCATGTCAATGGTACTGCATTGAAATCCTTCTGCTTGCAGTCGGTGGAGGGTACGAACGAGAAGGGAAGATTTGCCCATTTGCCGGGAGTTGAGGACGTAGCAAAACTCGCCTCGTTTTAAGGCTTCATAAAGTTCGATATCTGCTTGTCTTTCAACATAAGTAGGTGCATCAGTTGTGAGACTGCCTCCAATTTGGTAAGAGTAATCTTTCATAATTGATATTTAGTTGTTTCGGATAATTTAGCGATCGCCCACGGCATCGCACAAATGTCTGTCCTCCTCCTTCACCTCGGCATTGGTTCGCAGATAATCTCGCACCCAATCGCAACCAAACACCAGCGGATCTGTATTGAGAATGCGCTTCACATCCCACAAAATCGCCGTTTGGTCATGGCTGGCCGAGACAAGGAAAGTGCCGTCGGGACTAAAGGAAACTCCTGTCACCACACCTGTATGCCCCGTGAGTGTCGTCAGCAAGATGCCATTTTTGTTCCAGAGTTTCACCGTGTTATCCAGACTTGCCGTAGCGACGATTTCACCATCCGGGCTAAAGGAAACTCCCACCACTCCCTCTGTGTGGTCTTTGAGCGTTCGCAGGAGCAGTGCTTTCTGAGGAACTGAGGTGTCTGAGGGCTCTAATTTCCAGAGTTTGACGGTGCCATCTGTACAGGCTGAAGCTAGAGTCTTGCCATCGGGACTGAAACTGACCCCCGTAGTCACAGCCTGATGGGCATCAATCGCCTGCAACAAAGTGCCATCGGGCTTCCAGATAGAAATAGTACCACTGCTACCGACGGCGGCTAAAGCTTTTCCATCAGGGCTAAAGGCCACACTCCAGAAGGCGCTGCCATCTAGCTTCAGAGTTCGCAGTAACACACCGTCTGGCTGCCAGAGTTTTACCGTGCCGTCCATACTTGCGCTGGCAATAATTTTACTATCAGGACTCCAAGTAATTGCGTAAACTATACCTTTGTGGGCGTTGATTTCTCTCAGGAATCTGCCACCCTTGTGCCAGAGTTTAACTGTTTTTTCGGCCCCCACTGCAATGACTTGACCATCAGGACTGAATGCCACATCCCAAAGCCCTCCTGTACCCTCCTTAAGCGTCTTCAGCACCGTGCCATCGACGCGCCAAAGTTTCACCGTGCCGTCTGTACTGGCAGTGGCGACGATTTTACCGTCAGGAGCGAAAGCAGCTTTATAAACAGCAGCGTCGTGACCTAGCAGGGGCAAGAAAAAAATGTTTTTGGGCTGCCAAAGTTTGACAGCATTTCCTACACCCAGCGAAGCAATTGATTTGCCGTCAGGACTGACATGAATATCCCACACGGCACCGCGATGCCCTGCAAAAGTTCTCAGCTCTTTGCCGTCTTTACTCCAAAATTTGATTGTTCGATCGTCGCTGGCTGAGGCGATAATCTGACCGTCGGGACTGAAATCTAGACCCTGAACGCCAGATGCGTGACCCTTAAGGGTTCCTAGGGGCTGTAACTCTTCGTCTGACGGGGCATGGGAGCGCCAAAGTTTAACAGTTTTATCCATGCTGGCGGAGGCAAATATCTCGCCGTCAGGACTAAACTTGACCTCCCAAATGGCAGCGCTATGGCCTTGAAACGTTCGCAGTAACTGTACTGCGTCCCAGAATAAGCCGTTTTTTTTCCACAATCGGATCGTGCCTTCCGCACTTGCGCTAACGAGCATTTCCCCGTCGGGGCTAAAGCTCAGGCTCCTCACCGCATCGGTGCGATCGAGAATGGTTAATAAATTGCCGTTTTTGTCCCAGAGTTTAACGGTGTTATTCTGACCGGATGCAGCTAACGTCTCGCCATCTGGACTGAACGCCACACCGTTAAACTCGGTGCTGTGTCCCTCAAGGGTGTGTAGGAGTTTGGGGCCCGCCCAAGACGTTCCCTCTTGCTGCCAAACTTTAACTGTGCCATCTCCACTGGCGCAAGAGAGGAGTTTACTGTCGGCGCTAAAAGCCATCCTCCATACCATACCGTTGTGGGGAAGAGTGGCAATCAGGGTGCCATCTCGCTGCCAGAGTTTGACCGCGTTCTCTGTACTTGAGGAGGCAATTGTCTGAGCGTCGGGACTGATTGCTAATCTATACAGTGTCGCCTGATGTCCTGAAAAGCGGTTGAACTCCGACACTCCATAAACGGCCTGCTCTAGTAATAATTGCACGCGATTTTCTAGTTCGGGATTTGCCCCACCGAGTTGTTGGAGTTTGCGCTTGGCCATGATTGCGGCGATGAGGGCATCTAATTTTTGCTCTAAGGTGAAGAGAGCTTCGGAGGAGGTGGCGATCGCTTCTACCTCACTTATGGTTGCGTGGCGATATTGCCAAAATGCTGCCGTTCCCAGAAACAGGGCGATCGCTAATGCTAGACTAAGCGCTGCAATAAACCACTTTTGCCTTCTGGCATTTTTTTTCTCTACAGCGAGTCGCGCTTCAACTTCTTTGCTGCGTTCCGCTTCTAAAGCTTGTTGCACTTCTTTGCGATCGCATTCAACGGAAACGGCTAAAAACTGATAGTCTAAATCGCTCAAACTTTTGCCCTGCGCCCAATATGAAGCGTCTTTCAAAGCTTGACCCCTCAAAAGGCGCGATTCGTCTTGTTGTTTGGAAGTAATCCAAGCATCGAAAGCTTGAGAGTAGGGACGCAATTGCCCTAATTGTTTCTCTACCCATTCGAGATTAAATACTTCGGCATAAATGCGATTTTTTACTTGTAAATAGCCTTCTTGTTTGATGATTAATCCCGATAGCAAGAGTTCGATTTGCTCTCGGCTGTCATTTGTTGCCACTTTTACGTTTTGTAAAATTTGCTGATAAATGCCTAGCAATCTACCTGCGCGTTGTTCGTTTCTAAAGATGCGATCGCGTATCGTTTTTAAATGCTCCGGCTCGTCTTGCGATTCCCAGTTCTGGAGGATGTGCGATCGCACCAGCGATTCGACAAAAAATCCCTCTGTTCCAGGTGGTATTTTTAAATCACCGCTGTGGGCTGACCCCGCCTTTTTTACTACTAATTCACATATTTTTTGCGTTAAAAATGGCTGTCCTCCCGTCCAAACTAAGATTTCTTTGAGAACCGCCTGTGGATTGGCTATGACATTTTCTAGCCCTTTCGCTAATGGTTGCGCTTCTTCTAAGCTAAATCCTGACAAATCGATCGCCACTCCAATATTAAAAGGTGTCCGATTTTTATCGGCGATTAAATCGCTGGGTGTAGCTACTCCAAAAATCGCGAAGGTAATGCGGGTATATTCTGGATTGATAGCTCGTTGATTGTAGCAGAAACGAATTAATGCGAAAAAATCATCTACGGCAAAATCTAAACTTAAAACACTATCAATTTCATCGACAAATATAATAATTCTATTATCGGGAAATCCGCCTAATAAAATATCTTCAATAAATTGACTCAATCTTTGCAGGAGAGAAACTTCTTCTTGTTCTTTCCACCAGGTTTTTAAATTAACTTTTCCTAATAAATTAAAGCTGCGCCACAAATCCCCAACGATTCCTTTGTACCACTGTAAAGGAGTAATGTTTTCGCTTCCGATACGGGTCATGTCAATGGTACTGCATTGAAATCCTTCTGCTTGCAGTCGGTGCAGGGTACGAACGAGAAGGGAAGATTTGCCCATTTGCCGGGAGTTGAGGACGTAGCAAAACTCGCCTCGTTTTAAGGCATCATAAAGTTCGATATCTGCTTGTCGTTGGACATAAGTAGGTGCATCACTGGCGAGACTGCCTCCAATTTGGTATGTAACCTTGCTCATGCCGTTTATGGGTTAATTTAAATGTAAGTATCTAGTGAGTTTATTAAAAGGTGAGGATGTGGTGCGATCGCTTCATTCTAATATAACTTACGCAAATAAACTCTCAAACCTCGGTCTAAATAAAGTTGTGCGAACCAAAATAGAGGCGGTACAACTCGCAGCTTAGCGTACAGCGGTTGTTATCGATATGAATCAGCCCCATACTAAATAATTTAGAAGCCACTATCGGATCTAATTCCACTCCGTGTTCCGATTTTACCACTTGTTTAAGTGCAACCGCAAGTTCGGGATACTCTTGCAATGTTGCCCAAAAACTCCGCAAGTAATCTTTATAAATTCCCGCTATTGTGGGAGCTTCTTGTAGTAGCTGATCTAGCGTTACACTGTTTTGACAGAGGTGGTAAAGAGCTAGCCGCACCAGATAAGGATGTCCCCCCACCATTGCCATCAGTCGATCGGCATCGGGGCTATCTGTCCAATCCAGTCCGTGACGCTGGGCTAAAGCAAGTATCTGCTCTTCTGTAAAATAGGGCAATTGCAGCGGTAAACCGACATTAAAAGGCGATTCAGTAAGCTTTAAAGGAACATAAATTTCTGTGGAGTGAAGAACGATTAACCGCAGTTTTCCCAAAGTTTCAATCCGCTTTGCTTCTTCATGCCAGCTTCGCAGGAGCGGCAAAAATTCTCGGGCAATTTTTGGATATTCAAAAATTATATTTACTTCCTTTAAAGCTAACACAAGAGGGGTACTTATTTCTGCTAATACATATTGTTGCAAATAGATGGTACAGCTTACTTTGCTACCCATGTCTTCATCCCAATAATCATCTAATAGAGGTGGTAATTCTAGGTGACGGCTGATGTTGGCACAAAACCAGCGTAAAAATTTATCGAGGTTGTCTAAAACAGCTTCCTCGGCTTGCTGAAAATCTAAACTTACAGTTCGATAATCAAGAGAAGTCGCGCGCTCTAAAATGCGTAGCATAAGAGAACTTTTTCCCATCTTCCTGGGAGCTTTAATCCGCAGCACACTTCCGGGTTTAGTAATCTCTCGATAGGCGAGTTCTTCAATTAGCGGGTGAGGGATATAAAATGGCGAATCCAGGGGCACGGGAGAGCCGGGAAATTCTAAAGGTGTTGCTAGGCATTTGCTGCGGGTGAATGCTTCAATTAATTCTCGTTCCTCTGTGGTCAGGGAACGTGATTCTACACAAGAGCGAAAATTTGATTTGCTAATAGATGTCTGCAAGATTTGAGAGAGAGATTGCCACAAGGAGGAGGCGATGTTTCTCAGGTAATGCTCTCCGTAATGAGAGCCAGATGCGATACTTGTATAAGTCTTTCCTTCCCAAACTTGGCGGAGTATGATTTCTTGTACGGGATATAAATCTTTTTGTAATCGGACACGAGTTAGCTGTAGTACCTCATCTATCGTCATAACTGGCAATAACCATATAAGTGTATCGTTGATATTATCACTTATGATTGAGTGTAAAGCTCAGAGCGATCGCCGATTGGATTGCGACACGATCCTGTCGCGACATTTTTCAGGGGGTAATTGGTCACATAGGTTAATTCTCCCCCAAAGAGTACACTATCAATAAAGAATTCCCTCGCGGGGTGGGGGCGGGTGTATTTAACCTTTCTGCACTCTTCAAGAGTACAAGAGTGAACCTACCTCTACAGGCTTTGGAGAATGGTTCTCTTCGTTAAGTGAAATCCGTGATACCCGTTAAATCTGGTAATTTCCCGGTTGTCTGACGGATCGCTGAGTGCTATAACCTAATTTCAATGGGCGCTGGCGCTCCTACTGGAAACGAATCTGTGCTCAGTTTTTCTTGATCGTTGGCCAAAATGTCATGCCGGTGTCACAGTTGGTATAGAAGGCCGAATTAAAAATGTGACAGTTGACTTTGCGAAAGCTGAGTCGATTGATGTTAATTTAATTAACAGTAGTTTTAGATCGCTGCATTTACTCATCACAAGCGTTAAGTCCAAAAGCATAATTCTTCTTGTTGTGCTAGCAGGTTTTTGGATTTGCCTGTAATCCTGTCTTAAAAACTTTAGCAAATAACCTAGTTGATTTAATGCAAATGGTTCATGAAATTTTTCCTAATTATTTTATTCCTCACGGTCATTGCTACTTGTGGAAGCCTGGATTAGTGGGGCTGCACATTTTGTCCGATGGTTTGATAGCCGTCGCTTATTTTTTGATACCCATCACACTGATTTATATTGTTAATAAGCGGAAAGACTTGCCTTTTGACTGGGTTTTCATGCTGTTTGGCTCTTTTATTATCTGCTGCGGGATTACCCATATTATGGAAATATGGACGCTGTGGCATCCTAATTATTGGTTCTCTGGTTTTCTTAAAGCGATTACGGCGCTGATTTCGCTAAGTACAGCAGCAGTGCTGGTGGAACTAATCCCAAAAATCTTGGCTATCCCCAGTCCCAATCAATTGGCGGTGGCAAATGTAGCTTTACAAACTGAGATTGGCGAGCGCAAACAAGCTCAAGAAGCACTCTCGGAATTAATGCTAGAATTGGAAAAACGGGTGATGGAGAGGACGATCGCTTTAGAATCCACTAATGAACTTTTGCTACAGGAAAATCGCGATCGCTATTTGGCGGAAAATTCATTGCGGCACTCGGAAGCTAAACTGCTAGAACAAACTCAACAGTTAGAAACCGCTCTGCAACAACTTAAAGGCGCTCAAGCTCAACTCGTGCAAACTGAAAAAATGTCGTCTTTGGGGCAAATGGTAGCTGGAGTTGCCCACGAAATAAATAACCCTGTCAACTTTATTTATGGCAATCTGATTCCGGCTGAGGAATACATTAAAGATATTGTGGCATTGATTAAGGCTTATCAAGTTTATTACCCCACTCCTGCGCCGGAAATTGCAGACAAGATTCGCACTATCGAGCTCGATTTTATTTTAAAAGACCTGCAAAAACTTTTGGGTTCGATCAAAATTGGAGCCGAGCGAATTAGGGAAATTGTTAAATCTTTACGGACTTTCTCCCGTTTAGACGAAGCCGATATGAAAAAGGTAAATATCCATGAAGGTCTTGATAGCACTTTAATGATTTTGCAGCACCGCTTGAAAGAACAACCAAACCGTCCGCCTATTCAAGTGATTAAAGAGTATGGAGATTTGCCAGAATTGGAATGCTACGCTGGGCAGCTTAACCAAGTATTTATGAATATTTGTTCTAATGCTATTGACGCTTTAGAGCAGATTGTACAGCAGGGAGATTTGACCAACGGCTATTGGGAAAATAATTTCTCTGACCACTTACAAAACACCTATTGCCCACTGCTAAAAATTCGCATCCGCACCCTTTTAGTTGATGGCAAGTGGGTGCAGATTCACATTGCTGATAATGGCACGGGCATAGATTATGATGCGATCGCTAAAATTTACGATCCATTTTATACGACGAAACCTATCGGTGCTGGTACCGGGCTGGGTTTGGCAATTTCTTATCAAATTATTCAAGCTCATGAAGGTTATTTGCGCTGCACTTCCGAGGTTGGGAGAGGTACTGAGTTTATCATTGAAATTCCGTTGCGATCGCAATTTGGCGATCGCCATCAAGTACAAAAGCAAGCTGTTATGAACAAGCTGGGTTGAGGCGTTAATAAATAATGCTGAATCCAGCTAGATTTTTCGGTTTCTTTTATTTTTTGTCTAACTTAGGCATCATCAAATCCATATTATCTGCCAATAACAAGTATTATGTGGGAAGCACTCAAAAATATCTTTTCCCCTACTCAGTATATGCCTCACGGCCATTGCTATCTTTGGCAAACGCCTTTAGTGTGGCTGCACGTAACTGGGGACTTTTTAATCGCGATCGCCTACTATTCAATTCCGGCGATGCTAATTTATTTTATCTTCAAGCGGCGCGATGTTCCTTTTTTAGGAATATTTGCTTTATTTGGTGCATTTATTATTCTCTGCGGGACGGGTCACTTGATAGACATTTGGACGCTTTGGCATTCCGCTTATTGGCTGTCGGGGATTGAAAAAGGAATTACTGCACTGGTTTCCTGCTACACCGCCGCCTCGATGGTAACACTATTGCCACAGTTTTTGTCCTTAAAAACCCCCCAAGAATTAGAGGCCATAAATCGCAAGTTGCAGACTGAGATTGCTGTGCGTGAAGATGCAGAATTAGCGTTACGCCACGCTTATGATGATTTAGAAATTAAAGTCCAAGAGCGCACCGCACAGTTGACAGAAATCAATGGTTATTTAGAAGCAGAAATAAGAGAAAGGATAGCTGCTGAATCCGCTTTGCGGGAACGAGAAACTAGGTTAACCGAACAACAAAATGGTTTGCTAGAATTAGCAAAAAATTCTAGTATCTACGAGGGAAATATCGCCGAGGCGTTGAGAGAGATTACGCAAATGGCAACTCGTACCCTAAATGTCGATCGGGCAAGTATTTGGTTTTATCAGGAAGATAAATCCTCACTGTGCTGTGCGGATATTTACGAACTGACTCCCAATCAACACAGCGCCGGCGCAGAACTGAAAGTTGCTGACTATCCTAGCTATTTCCAAGCTTTGAAGACAGAACAGGCGATCGCAGCGGTTGATGCCAAAACCGATCCGCGCACCCGAGAATTTAGCGAATCTTATTTGAAGCCTTTAAACATCTCGGCCATGCTAGATGTTCCTATTACCCATAAAGGGCAAATTGCGGGTGTAATTTGTTTAGAACATCAGGGAACGACCAGGAATTGGACGCTCGACGAACAAAGCTTCGCTAGCTATGTGGCGCAGATCGCAGCTTTAGCAATGGAAGCTCGCGATCGCAAGCAAGCCGAGTTAAACTTGCGTTCTGTCACCGAACGCTTGCAATATTTGCTGGCGACTACCCCGGCGGTGATTTTTAGCTGCAAATTAGGGGGAAATTATGAGGTAACATTTGTCAGCGATAATGTTGTTTCAATGATTGGTTACGAAGCGCGAGAATTGGTTGATGGTTCCCTTGATTGGCATAGCCTGGTTCATCCCGAAGATCGAGAGATTGTTGCTACTTCATACGCTCAGATATTGGAAAAAGAATCGATTTCCTACGAATACCGCGAACGGCACAAAGACGGTAGTTATCGCTGGATTTACGATGAGATCAAGTTAGTCAAAGATGCTGCGGGTCTACCTGTGGAGTGCGTTGGTTATGGAGTAGATGTTACTGCTCGCAAACAGGCGGAAATAGCCTTGCAGCAACAAGTAAAAAGGGAGCGGCTCGTGAATGCTATTCAAGAGCGGATTCGCTCCTCTCTTAACCTAGAAGAAGTAATGACAATGGCTGTTGAAGAAATCCGCCAGTTTTTGTCAACTGATAGAACAGTTATTTACCGCTTTAACCCAGATTGGAGTGGATTTATAGCTGTCGAGTCGGTATCTATCGGTACGATGCCGATTTTGGGAATTGACATTAATGACCCTTGTTTTCGAGAACACTACGTCTCTGTTTACGAGCAGGGACACCTGCGCGCGATCGACAATATTTATAGGGCAGGTCTTTCAGAGTGCCACGTTAATTTACTGAGCGAGTTGGGAATTAAAGCTAACCTCGTGGTTCCCATTTTGCAAGGTGAAAAACTATGGGGGCTACTAATTGCTCATCACTGCCGCAGTTACAGGCATTGGACCTCTTCTGAGATAGAATCTCTCCAGCAAATTTCTGTGCAGCTAGCAATTGCCATCAAGCAATCCACCCTTTTTGAACAAGCCAAAACAGAACTTGCCGAACGTAAATTAGCAGAAACAGCATTACAAAAAGCTGTCGTAGCTGCTGATACAGCTAACCGCGCCAAGAGCGAATTCCTTTCTTCTATGAGCCATGAATTGCGGACTCCTCTGAATGCCATTCTCGGATTCAGTCAGGTGATGGTGCGCGATTCATCTCTCAACAATCAACACCAACAGCACCTAGAAATTATTAATCGCGCAGGTGAACACTTGCTTGCGCTAATTAATGACATTTTAGAAATGTCCAAAATTGAAGCGGGCAGAAGTCAGCTTAATGAAAGCAGTTTTAATTTAATGCGCTTGCTAAAAACCTTAGAAGAAATGTTTCGATTAAAAGCTAAATCTAAGAAATTGCAGCTAAATTTAGAAGTTGGTGACGGCGTACCACACTTTGTTACCGCAGATGAAGGTAAATTGCGGCAAATTTTGATTAATCTTGTAGGAAATGCGATCAAGTTTACAGAGATGGGTAGCGTTACTTTGCGAGTAAAAAATAAGGTAGAAGAAAGTTTGGGGACTAAAACGGCAGAGTTTTCGGACACAGACACAAAGCTTGATGACGCGGGTTCTGAACATTCCGAAAACTTAGCGGTTGAAACCGCAGCTATACAAAAAAAACCCGGATGGTGCACAGGTTTTAATCAGTCCGAAAGCTTGGCGGACTGTGATTGTGTAGACGCGAATCACCTTCACCCGGAATTGTTACGCCTTCAGTTTGAAATTGAAGATACTGGCCTTGGCATTGCCGCAGAAGAGATGAATAAGTTATTTGAACCCTTTGAGCAAACAAAAACAGGTCAAAAGTCTCAACAGGGGACTGGATTAGGTTTACCAATTAGCCGCAAATTTGTACAAATGATGGGAGGAGATATTACTGTCAGCAGTACACCGGAGTTGGGAAGTAAGTTTGCATTTGATATTCAAATCAGTCTTGCCACTCCCAGCGAGATTAAAATCCTTAAACCGCAGAAAAAAGTAATTAGTTTAGCCCCGAATCAACCAGAATACCGGATTTTGGTTGTTGACGATCGCGCCGATAACTGCCTAGTCATAGAGAGATTATTGTCACCACTAGGCCTCATCGTGCGAGCAGCTAGAGATGGTGAAGAAGCTATTGCTGTATGGGAGGATTGGCAACCGCACCTGATCTGGATGGATATGCAGATGCCTGTCATGGATGGCTATGAAGCCACCAGAAAAATTAAAGCTCATCCTCTCGGAAAACAAACTGTAATAGTTGCTCTTACGGCTAGCGCTTTTGAAGAGGAACGACAAACTATTTTAGGAGCTGGCTGCGATGATTTCATGCGTAAACCCTTCGAGGCAAAGATATTATTTGCGAAAATGGAAGAACTTTTAGGAGTACGTTACATTTACGAGCAATCTGTGGATGCACCACTAGAAAATAAAAGCCAAATTAGCGGAGTGACTAGCAATCAATCTATCGAGTCACAACTCGGTCAAATGCCTCTTGAGTGGGTAGAAAAGATAGCTCATGCTGCTCATGAATGTTGCGACGATAAAATTGTCAAGTTGATTGAGGAAATGCCGAGCCAGTTTGCTTTGGCAGCAGAATATTTAACTACTTTGGTGCAGGATTTCCTCTTTGACGATATTATAGATATAGCGCAGTCAGCAGTTGCGACGAGGTGAAAATACCTGTTTTTAACTAATTTTAACTTAGGACGCTATTCTCTTTAAAAAATACCTAACCTTCAGCCCCAATAGCGTCTCCTTGCCATCTGTTTTTAGGAGAGAAAATAGGAATTTCTACTGTTTCGTTTTTTTTGAGGTAAAATTCTTAAGTGTTAATATCTGTTATCTTGACAAACTACCGTGAGCGATCGCATGGACAGCCATCAATATCCTACAATTCAAGCCAACATTTTAGTAGTTGATGATAAGCCCGATAATGTGCGGCTTTTATCTACAATTTTGACCGAACAAGGGTATCAGGTTCGTAAAGCGCTGAACGGTCAAAGGGCGATCGCTACAGTGCAAGAGTTTCCGCCAACTCTAATTTTGCTGGACGTGATGATGCCAGACATGAATGGATATGAGGTATGTGCAAAGTTGAAAGCTTCACCAAAAACCAGTTCCATTCCGGTAATTTTCTTAAGCGCCTTAGATGACGTTTTAGATAAGGTGAAAGCTTTTGAGGTGGGAGGAGTTGACTATATTACTAAACCTTTTCACGGTAAAGAAGTATTGGCACGAGTGGCAAATCAGTTAACAATTCAAAGTCAAAAACAGTTACTTCAAGAGCACACGAAGCAATCCCAGGAACTTGTCGAACGTTTGCAAAACGAAATTAAAGAGCGGCAGGGGGTGGAGCTAGCTTTACGGCTTGCTCAAACAAAGTCGGATCATTTATTGCTGAATATTTTACCAGCAGCGATTGTTGAAAATTTGAAAAAGGGCGAGGGTTCTCCTGCCCAGAGGTTTGATTCAGCAACAGTTCTTTTTGCCGATATTGTCGATTTTACGTCTATTGCTGCTAGAATGTTACCTCTAGAATTGGTAAATGTATTGAACCAAATTTTTTCCAGGTTTGACCAACTAACTGAAAAACACGGTTTGGAAAAAATTAAAACCATTGGAGATGCTTATATGGTAGCGGGGGGGTTGCCGGTGCCGAGGGCAGATCATGCAGAAGCGATCGCGAATATGGCCTTGGATATGCAGGAAGCGATCGCTGATTTTCAAAATGACAGAGGCGAACCCTTTCAAATTCGGATTGGCATTCATACAGGGCCAGTAGTGGCTGGCGTAATTGGCACTAAAAAATTTATCTATGACTTGTGGGGAGATACTGTTAATGTTGCTTCTCGGATGGAATGTCAAGGATTACCGGGATATATTCAAGTTACTACGGCTATTTACGAACTGTTAAAAGATCGGTATTTATTTGAGGAAAGAGGTGCGATTACGATTAAAGGAAAAGGAGAGATGAGCGTCTATTGGCTAAAAGCTAAAAAAGATAATTCAGCGGTAGAAACCGATGCTTGTCAAACGAAGTCCACTCCTAGCGAACTAATAGAGTACCCAAATACCTCACTTATTTAAGAAGTTGGGCATCTAACCTAGGAGCTCTGGATGAAGGTCGAGCTAATTCTTAAAAAATGAAAATAATTTGCAGTTTGCAATTTGTATTTTCCCGGACGATTTCAATGCGATCGATAAATTCTCGAAAGTAAAACCTGCGTTCTGATTCTGATAAATCGAGCCAAAATTGTGGAAGGGAAACAGTTTGGGCCGTTTCTCGCAAGTTTACTGGGGGTAGTTGCGCTAATTTGCTTTGCAGTTCGGCAATTTCGGTGCGGATTTTGTAGGCTCTAAACTCTGCCGTTTCGGTGTCTAATATGCCGCTGTCAATCAGGGCGGAAAGTTGCTCTATGATTTCTTGTTTGGATGCGATCGCCCTGACAATTCCTGCTTTAATTCCATTCATATTTGGCATTTGCAACCCAGCAACAGCATCGGGTAAATCCCGACAAATACCGGCAATGGTTAATTGCAATACTTCATCGTAGGAAAGGCCGCTACATTTAGGCTGTTTTGGACAGTTAATCGGTCGCAAATAAAGGTATTCTTTTTCTTGGCGGTAGGAGGTGACTTTGGCAACTGTCATCGGCGATTTGCATTCTGCACAAATTGCTAAACCTGCGAGGGAACGTGGGGCGCTAGCGCTGCGAGGTGAAAGGCAGCGGTTACGGCGCAGTAACCTGTCTATTTGGGCTGCTTCTTCTCTGGAAATAATCGGGACGTGGGTGTTAGAAATTACTTGACCGTTTTGATATTCCAAATCGCCTCGGTAGGCGGGATTTATCAGCCAGCGGCGGCCGGTACTTACAGAGATTTTTTTGTTGTATTTCTTGGCTAAATACCGCACCGAACCTCGCAAGGAACCGTAAATTAAAAAGTGTTCAAAAAAGTCTTTGACGGTGGGGGCGGTGGTTTTATCGATCGTATAACAATCTTTGCCGCGCCGGTAGCCGTAAGGAGCCTTACCCGGTGGAATGCGGGATTTGATGCGGTTGCGCGCGTGTCCTTTGCGAATACTCCGGCTGTGTTGGCTGCGCTGGATTTCTGCGAGGATTTGCAGCAAGTTTTGGCGGTTTCGCGGTTCTGTTTCTGCTTGTACGATGATTTCGACGCCGAGGTTTTCGAGTTGGGCGAGGTACGAACAAACTTGCTGTACGGTGTCGCCGAGTTCTTCAAAACGCTGAATTAATAAGTATTTGACTGGTTCTGTTTCGCAGTCTTTGAGGAGTTGTTGCAGTTGTTGTCGCCCTCCTAAGTCTTGATAGGTGCGATCGACTTCTTGACCCCAAATTTCCGGTGCGGGTGCTGCTTCCAGTAGCGGTTCGGTGTAAGAATAAGCGATGATTTTCATCTGTTACTCGCTGAGTTCGATGATGTTGCCGTCGGGATCTTGGGTAAATAATGCCGATCGACCTGACGCGCTCATTTGAAACGGGCAATTGTGAGCGATTAACTGCTGTTTGGCTGCCTCTAAGTTAGCAACAGAAAATGCTAGATGTCGGTTGCGTCCCCATTTGGCATGGTCTACGGCATCTGGGATAATTGTGGCAGCTAAAATTAGGTGGAGCTGGAAGTCTCCGATTTGATACCAGATTCCGGGAAATTTTAAGTCTCGATCGATTTTTTGCAGTCTTAGTACGGTGCTGTAAAAGTTTTGGGATTTTTCTAGGTTGGAGATGAGTAGGGCGCTGTG
This sequence comes from Microcoleus sp. B3-D7, assembly GCF_036705305.1. Lineage (NCBI taxonomy): Bacteria > Bacillati > Cyanobacteriota > Cyanophyceae > Oscillatoriales > Microcoleaceae > Microcoleus > Microcoleus sp. B3-D7. The sequence continues at coordinate 26,658 of NZ_JAUBUE010000046.1, forward strand.
GACGGAGTTAGTAATTTGCATTTTTTTGAGTATTTATTTTTTTATTGTAACCGCTGATGGAGGCAGATGAGCGCTGATGAACGCCGATTTTTTGATGTTGGTTGAGTTTTTGATATGATAACATTGTGAGTCGCTCTTAATATATCCATTATCAAGTCTTGTAACAAACAACTGCCCGCTGGGAGTGTTTTTAACAATGGTTTCTCAAAAAAGTGCGATCGTCTCCAGATCGGGCAAATTCCGTCTCCGCAATGTCTTGGTAGTTCCCTTTGTTCTCCAAATTTTGGCGGCTGTTGGCTGCGTTGGCTATCTCTCTTACAGAAACGGAGAGCAGATAGTTAACGATATTGTTAGTCAGTTGCGGCAGGAAGTGAGTGCGAGAGTTTACGAACGTGTTCAAACCTATCTGGAAGCTCCGCCATTGGTGAATCAGATCAATCAGGATGCTGTACCTTTGGGGGTGTTGAACTTTGACGATTTGGAACAAGCACGACCCTATTTTTGGAAACAAGTTCTGCAATTTAATTCGATCGGTCACGCGGGAATTGCCAACGAAAAAGGTCAGTACCTGCGTGTGGGTTGGGTAAATCGGCTGGTTGGACTTGAACAACCTCAGCTTGCCCAGCAACTGGTTTCCGGGGGTGGCGACTTGATATATTACAACCTTGACGCTGATGGAAACCCCACAAAAATTGACAAAACTACGCCCAATTATGACGTTCGCACGCGCCCTTTTTACAGAGTTGTTGTTGAGAAGAAACAGGCAGCTTGGAGTGAAGTTTATATTAATTTTGGCTACGGTACGCTGCAAATTAATGCGAGTCTACCCTATTATGATCCCGAAGGGAAACTAATTGGTGTGCTGACTTGCCAGATGGGACTAGATCAAATTCGTCACTTCTTGCAAACCTTAAGGGTGGGTAATTCCGGTCAAGTATTTATCATTGAGCCCCAGGGTGAATTAATAGCCACCTCGCTTAAAGAACAGCCTCTTTCAGTGGGAAAAGGCAAAGATACAAAGCGGCTCAAAGCACAGGAAAGCAGCAACCCATTGATGCGTCAAAGTGTGGTTTATCTGCTCGATCAATTCAAGCGTTTGGAAGACATCCATCAAACTGTTCAACTTGACTTTAAGCTAAACGGTGAGCGGCAATTTATCCAAGTTTCTCCGCTAACTGACAAGTACGGTCTCAATTGGCTGATTGTAGTAGTAGTTCCTGAAGCCGACTTTATGGCGCAAATTTATGCTAACACTCGCCAGACATTTTTGCTGTGTATTGTGGCTCTAATTGTCTCTGTTGGAGTGGGTATTTTCACCGCTAGCTGGATTACTCGCCCCCTGAATCAAATTGCTCAAGCTTCAGAATATCTAGCAGGTGGTGTTCTTAACCAGAACGTTACTTCCAGTCTGATTTGGGAAATTGAAACCTTAAGAAATTCGTTTAACAGCATGGCGAGACAACAGCAAGAATCCTTTGAAACGCTAGAAGATAAAGTCAAAGAACGTACCTCTGAACTCGCCACAGCCACTAAACAAATTGCCACTCTCAACCAGCGCCTGAAAGCGGAAAATCTCCGCATGAGCTCCGAGCTCGATATGCTCAAACAAATGCAGCAGTTGATTCTGCCAAAACCTGCTGAACTCGCAGCGATTGAAGATTTAGATATTGCCGGATTTATGGAGCCAGCCTCGGAAGTAGGCGGTGATTACTACGACGTACTTTGTACTAACGGGGTTGTCACGATTTGCATTGGTGATGTCACCGGACACGGATTAGAAAGTGGCATTTTGATGGTGATGACTCAAGCTGCTGTCCGCACTCTTCAGGAAATGCAAGAATCCGATCCGGTGCGTTTTTTAGATACCCTCAACCGCACTATTTATAAAAATGTCCAGCGCATGAACTCCGACAAAAATATGACACTGGCTTTGCTAAACTATGCGGAGCGAACCATTAGTATCAGCGGTCAACATGAGGAAATTCTTGTGATCAGGAAAGGTGGTCAAATCCAGCGGATAGACACCATAAATTTAGGATTTCCGCTCGCCTTAGATGAGGATATTTCCGAGTGGATTAGCCATGTTTTAGTAGACTTAGAGCCGGGGGATGGGGTGGTGCTTTATACTGACGGCATCCCCGAAGCTAGAAACATACACAAAAAATTCTACGGTATCGAAAGACTCTGTGAAGTGGTTTCTCAAAACTGGCATTTGAGCGCCGAACAAATCAAGGAAGCCACCATCGCTGATTTGCGAAAATTTATTGGAGAACAAAAGGTATTTGATGACATTACTTTGCTAGTATTGAAGCAACAGGGAAATATTGTACATAATTTATGATTGACGGTGGTCAACCCGGTTTCTACCAGGGGTCTTGGATTTAGTTGTCAAGCATCGAAGCAGAAACAGGATTTCGAGTTCCGCGTGTGTAAGTTATAATAATTTACAGCGAGGAAGTCAAACAATTTTTCGCTTCCACATTGGGAAGTATAAATTATGAAACCACAAATAAATTTAGCACCATCTAAATCTCCCGAAGAGCTCCATACGCAGCTACAGGAGTTGAGTGAAAAACTTGAGGAAGTAGAGGATGAAAAAAATAGCTATGAAACCTTAGTAGAAATTATCACGCAACACTCCACGGATCTGGAAAACCAGATCCGTCATAAAAACCGAGAGATGCAGACTTACATCGAGCAGGTAAAAAAAGTTATAGATGCAGCTATTGCTGTAAAAAACAATAGCTTTCAACCCCAGATATTGTCAGATGTGGCAGCGCGCAGTGATGCACTGGGAGAACTGGCACAGGTATTTGCCCATATGGTGCAAACGGTGAAAGCGCGGGAACAAGAATTAGAGAAACTTTTGCAGGCTTACGGACGTTTTGTTCCCGATGAATTTCTCCAATTTCTCGGCAAGCAAAGCATGGTTGATTTCCAGCTTGGAGATCACGTGAGCAAAGAGATGGCAATTATGTTTTCCGATATGCGTTCCTTCACCACGATGGCGGAGCAAATGACTCCTCAAGAAAACTTTGACTTCATCAATAACTATTTACAGCAAATTAGTCCCGAAATTCGTAAGCACAACGGTTTTATTGTCAAGTATATAGGAGATGGGGTTATGGCAGTCTTTCCTGATGGCGTGGATGATGCTATTCAGGCAGGAATTGTGAAATTGGAGCAGTTGCAGAAATACAATCAAAGCCGTAAAATAAATGGGGATATACCGCTGAAGATTGGCATTGGTATCCATGTGGGTGATACGATGGTTGGGATTATTGGAGATGCGAATCGGATGCAAGCAGATGCGCTCTCAGATCATGTCAATCTCACCGCTCGTCTGGAAGGTTTGACTAAGTATTATGGCGTATCTTTATTAATTTCTGGAGATGTGGTACAACGTTTGAGTCAACCCGAAAAGTATCATATCCGTTTTTTAGATCGGGCTATTGTCAAAGGTAGACAAGAAGCCATTACAGTTTGTGAGGTGTTAGATGTTGAAGTAGAGCCAGTGCGATCGCTCAAAATTCAAACTTTGCCTATATTTGAGGAGGGACTCCAAGAATATTGTCAGGGAAACTTTGCTAAGGCCATAGCTTGTTTTGAACAGATAGTAGCACTAAATCCAGATGACAAGCCAAGTCAACTTTACCTAAAACGCATCCAATTGCTGTTAGAAAATAGTCTTCCTGCTAACTGGAATGGCGTGTGGAAATTTACTCAGAAGTGACATGAATACATCAATTGGAGATAAAAACATCATGACATCTGGAAGCTTAAAAACAATGACACAAATCTTTGGAGAATTCATTGAAGATTTTCCTCCTGAACACGACTCCCTAGAACTTACATTTACTCCCAGTTCTCGCCCGATCAAACAGCGCTGGCGCAACAATCGGCTTTCAGCTCATTTTGTAGCCGATTATTTGTCTAGCTTTCTACCGGTGGATGAGGAGGATGCTAGCAGTGAGAAACGGATAAAAGAAAGCAAAGGAGCTGTTAGCTATGTCGCCAACGAGCTGTTAGAAAATGCGATAAAATTTAATAAGGATGATATCAATTACAAGGTCAGATTTGGTATACATTTTATTGGTGAAACCGAGGTGACGGCGGTAATTTTTGCCAGTAATAGTGTCAATCCAGAAGGGGCGAAGAAGTTGAAGGAGTTTATTGAAGAAATTCTCGATTCCGATCCCAATGAACTTTATTTGCAGCAGCTTGAAAAGAATGCGGAATCTGAAAGCGATACCTCGGGATTGGGATTGCTGACGATGATTAATGACTATTCAGCTAAGATAGGTTGGAAATTCGATCGCAGGCCAGATAGTGATACCATCATTGTTACGACTGTCGTTCAAATTAGGGTCTAGTTTCTAGCATTTCAATATTTACTCTCTTGTGCGATCGCAATATATTAGTCAGGAAACCAAATCACAATGGGCATTCAAGAAATTAAAGGTGAAGATTACAGCATTCAGTACGATCCAGAATCAGTCACAGTCACTTTCCAAGGCGAACTCAGCCTGAGTGGCCCTCCAGAATATGCCCCAATAGCCGAATTGTTAGATGAGGTCGCCAATGGCGAACCGCCTACTATTACCTTGAACCTAAAACAATTGGAATTTGTTAACAGTTCTGGTATCAGTATGCTGTCTAAATTTGTCATTAGCGTCCGGAAAAAGAAAACGATTCAACTTTTGGTATTGGGTTCAAATGATATTCCTTGGCAACAGAAATCTCTCAGAAATTTAGAAAAGCTGTTGCCAACTTTGAAGCTAGAATTAGCGTAGGATATGTGTAAATTTTAACTACAGTTAACACAGGCGGGACGCCCGTGCCACACACAGTTAACACAGGCAGGACGCCCGTGCAACAGTTAACATAGATAAATGTGGATGATTAGTAAATTGCTTAAGTTTGCTGGATCGGCAGTTCAATGATAAACTCGGTTCCCTTGCCGGGTTCCGACTCGCACCGAAGCGATCCTCGGTGATTGTCTACTAAGATTTTGTAGACAATAGACAATCCTAAACCGGTACCTTTACCGATTTCCTTGGTGGTGAAAAACTGCTCGAACATTCGCTCTTTTATCTGTGGTGTCATTCCGGGCCCCGTGTCAGCAATCCGCACTCTCACGCGATCGGGCCCAGCTAATTCTGTGGTTATCGAAATTTTGAGCGCAGCATAGGGCTGATTTTGTGATGTCTCGTCCAAAGCATCGATGGCATTGGTAATTAAATTCATAAATACTTGATTTAGCTGTCCTGAATAACACTCTACATGAGGCAATTTTCCATAATTTTTAATTACTTGAATGTCGCGACGGTCTATTTGAGAATTGAGACGGTTTCGCAAAATTAACACGGTGCTATCAATGCTGTCGTGCAAGTCGCACATGGTCATGTTACTGTTATCGGTTCGCGAAAAATTGCCCATAGATTTGACAATTTCGCGAATGCGATTGGAACCCATTTGCATGGAAGAGATAACTTTAGGCAAGTCTTCAACTAGAAAACCAAGATCTATCTCTTCGATTTTAGCTGTGATTTCTGGACAGGGATTGGGATAGCATTCTTGATAGAGACACAGCAGGTGCAACAAATCTTGAGTATAAATTGCGGCATGGCTCAAGTTGCCGTAAATAAAACTAACTGGGTTATTAATTTCGTGGACGATACTAGCCATTAACGCCCCCAGCGAAGACATTTTTTCGCTGTGGAGGAGTTGAGCTTGAGTTTGTTTTAGTTCGCGAAGTGCGCGATCGAGCTGGGCGGCTTGAGCTTCCGCTTTCGAGGTAGCAGCACAACTTTCTTGATAAAGTTCTACCTGTTTGAGGTCGATTTCAAATTGTTCTATTTCGCTTTCTTGCTGGTATTGACTCACCACGGCATCGAAAGCTTCTAGCAAGTCGCCGCCCGCTGCTTCGACAATGTACAGCAGGTGGGGATTTTCCAGCATGAGTTCGGCATCGGGAACTTGCACCAATGCTTTTATTCGATCGATATATGCGCGCACTTGCTTGTCTAAATACAGTGGCGGCTCAAAATACATTGCCTTGAGGGCGCCTGAAGGGGGACTCACTAAGTTGACGCTGCTACCAATATTAATTAAGTCGCGGTGCGATTTTTCCATAAGCTCGATCGCTTCTAACAAATTCACCCGCAGTTGGGATCTTTCTACCCCATTCTGAGAGCAAACTAACCTCATGCAAAAAAAAGCCGTTCGTTGGGAAAGCATTCGCTGGCGGCCGCTGATGTTAATTACCGCAGCACTAATTTTTCTGGCTGTCGTAATTTCTTCCAGATTAAAATAGTTCCTCATTGCCGCCATTGGTAATATCCCCGACTCAACTAAATGTCTGTAGCTCGTGCTGACACAAGATTTAAGAGCCATAAAAATAATTGTACAAGACACTAATCAATATATTCTGTATTTCCTAATAAAGTAGTATACTAAAACACAATTATTGGCACTTGGTGGCTTATCACACTTTTTATGATTAGGCTTCTTGCACAGTTTTTCTTAATTATTCAAAAATTCACAAGTCAACTTCGCCATAATTTGAGCTTGAGTTTGCGGCAAGCCGTGATCAGCATTGGGAATAATTGCTAACTCTGCCCCCGGTATCTCGTTAGCGTAGGTTTCACAGTGCCATAGAGGAATTGTTTCGTCACTATCTGCTGCGATGACTAAGGTAGGAATTTGCAATTGGTGAATTTCTTTTTCTACTGTATCAACTGCATCTTCTGGCCGCATCCGACTCATTAAAAATGACCTTGCTACTGGTTGAGACATTAACTCCCTGCGCCACCCAGAAATTTGCTGCAATTGCTCACTTTTTCCCGCTAAACTAGCAAAAGGTTTTGCCAACTGCAAGGCCCAATCAACGGCTGGGGTTTCCCACAACAGCGGCCGCAAAGCATCGTATTGACCGCAAAAACTGTCCTCCCGAATTCCGGCTGGTGCTGCTAACACTAAACTGCTCACAGAATTAGGATATTTGAGGGAATATGCAGATGCTACTCAACCGCCAAAAGAATGTCCGATGATGCAGCATGGTTCGATATTTAGTTGTTCTACAACTTGCCACACAAAAGCAACTTCTACAGCTACGTCGTAGCGGATTTCTGGTTTGCTGGATTCTCCAAAACCCAACATATCTAAACTGATGCACCGAAACTGAGATTGCAATAACTCAATTAATGGCAGCCAGCAAGTCTTTTCTCCTAAGAAACCGTGCAGCATCAATAAGGGTCTGCCGCACCCGATGTCGAGGTAGGCGGCTGTTTGGGTGGTGCTATTGACAAATGTACTTAATATGTGCTTTTGTCCTGCAAGTGCTTGAGACTGCATGGGACTCGACTCCTGATAGGTAAGAAATTTTTGTAAAGAATTGTAACAAAAAAGCAGTCCAAAGGTTAAACTTCATTACGGAGTACACAGTTAGAAATAGACCATGATATTGTCTATGATTATTAGAAAATACTACAAACTCAAAGCAGGAGAACACTTTGAACTCTACTTTAAAACAGTACCCGGCTTGCTCTCTTCGCGAAGATGTCAGTGAGTACGTAGCACACCTACAGCTTCACATGACTTTACAAGCTCGCAACTTGCTCCCTACCATTACCACCGCTAAGGATAGTCGCGAACAACTGTTGCAGCAGACTCAGGCTCATTTTGAGAAACGAGTTTCTCGACAAGCTATTTAAACAAATTTTACGATCGCCCGCGGTCGATCGAACTTTCGCACATTTCAGCATCCCAGAAACCCGGTAGCCTCAACAATACCGGGTTTCTTTTCGGCTAATTATGCAGGGGGCCCGGTTTTGGGTAATATGCGTTCGGTGTGTTTTAAATTTAATGTCTATGCGAATTTCGATTATTGCATTTTTGACTTTGGCGGCGCTGGGTGGCGGCCAATTGGCAGCGCGGGCGATCGATCCGAGTGCCACACCGACTGAGGCGGAGTTTAGAGAGGGAACCGCAGAGGCGCAGAGGGCGCAGAGGGAGGATGAGGTCATTGGTGATAACTTAACGTCAAACCGACCGTCTCTCTTGTTTGTAGCGAAGTCTAGATCCCCCCTAACCCCCCTTAATAAGGGGGGGACAAGAAATATACTCAAAGTCCCCCTTCTTAAGGGGGATTTAGGGGGATCTAGACTTGATGACAAGCGACATTTGTTATCGCTTCCAGTCTTAAATAGTCACCAATCGGATGAGGTGAACCCAACTGTGCAGGATTTGCCGGCATCCGATGAGCTCGCAGCTTCTCCAGAAGTACGCGCGGCGCAGCTATCTCCTAGTGAATCGCCCTCATATCGTTTCCGGTTGCATCACAATAATAAAATTGAGTCAACAGTTAACACTCAACCATTGAGTTTTTCCACCCGGAGTCCACAGTCAACAGTCACCAGTCAACAGTCAACAATCATTCCGGTGCAACCGGAATTGATATCACTCAAGTCCAGCCACAATAAAGATTTTACATCGTTAAAAACTCCGGCGACGATCGCGGCAAACCCCGAAATCCCCGAAGCAGTAAACAGCAACGCCCGACAGCTAGGCGGTACTCTACAAATCAGTCAAGCAGGCAACGCTGAGGGCGTTTACGTTGCAGAGGTGAAAATTCGCTTTGTCAATTCCCGAGGCGAAGCTGTTGATAAAAAAGGGAATCCGGTTGAGGGCAGAATTTCGGAAGATTTTATCCGAGGTGAGCTCAAACTCAAGGCGGGGGATAACTACAGCCGGGAAGTTGTACGATCGGACTTGCAGCAGTTGCAGCAATTGGGATTGTTTGACAAGGTTACGGTTTCGATCGAAGAAGTTGGCACGGATGTTAATGTAATCTACAACGTTCAAGAGCGATCGGCTCGATCTTTTAGCGTAAGTGCCAGTCTTAGTGATGATGTTGGCGTTGCTGTTCCTCTTTCCTATACCGATCGAACTTTCGGCACAACGCCACAGCGGCTAGCGGTGGATCTTCAGCCCAGCCTCCGAGGTATCCAGTACGATGTCCAGTTTGTCAGCCCTTACGTTGCCGCCGAAGACCGTTTGGGATACAGTGTGAGAGCTTTTGGCGATCGCAGAATATCGGAAATTTTCAACAAAGATATTGATTTGCCCAACGGGAACCGAGTTCGGGAAATTCGGATGGGGGGAAATCTCAGGTTTACCAGACCTTTGGGCGATTGGCAATCGACTTTGGGACTGAACTATACAAACATCAGTACGCGCGATCGCAACTTAAATATCGCCCGCCGCGACGAACTCGGCAATCCTCTCACATTCAGCGGCAGCGGCGTTGACGAGTTATACACTGTTTCTTTTGGCGCAATGCGCGATCGGCGGGACAATCCCTTCAACCCCACCAGTGGCTCGATTCTCAGCCTCAGCACCGAGCAGTCGATACCTCTGGGACGAGGTAACATTGTGAGCAACAGGCTGTTAGCAAATTATATACACTATGTACCACTAACTTTCCTGGGGCTCAGCGAGTCCGAAGCCTTGCCCGAAATGCTGGCTTTTAACTTGCAAGCGGGTACGGTAATCGGGGATTTGCCACCAACGGAAGCTTTTCGCCTCGGCGGCCGCAATTCCGTGCGGGGTTACGATAGCGGGGATATTGGCAGTGGCCGGAGTTATTTTTTGGCTTCCGGCGAATATCGGTTCCCTGTGGGTCAGGATGTGGGCGGCGTAATATTTGTTGATTTTGCGTCGGATTTAGGAACAGGAGATAGCGTACTCGGAAAACCGGCGGTAGTCAGGGACAAACCGGGGACTGGGGCAGGTGTTGGGGTGGGTGTGAGGGTGCGATCGTCCTTTGGATTAATTCGCTTAGATATGGCTGTTAGCGACTCCGGCGACCTCAAATTTATACTCGGTACAAAGCAACGTTTTTAACAGTAGTACAACAGATCGGTTAAACCACAATCTTAAACAGATTTTGCGCGACTCAATTGCCGCCAAAGCCGTTGGCAGGGTATCATCAAACCTACCGGCCTCGGCTGGCGGGGTGTCGGTAATTGCTGCTAAGGATTGGGCGAGTTGTCGATCAATAATTGAGTTGGATTTCTTTGCTCAACCCAACCTCCAAAGTGGTACTAATCGAAATTGAGTAAAATACAGCACCTCGGTAAGGACACAACAATGTTGTATCCCTACTGTGTGGTAGACAATTGACAATTGCTATATTTATTTAGGCTCGTAAATGCTTAACGCTTTGGTTTCTTTACATCAACAGTTTTCGGCTTAGCCGCCGGAGTGCGCGGATAAAACTTAAACTTATTGAGCGCAGCACTTGCCGATTTAGCCACACCGCTATCTATATCTCGCAAAGCTTTTTGTAGCAGCGGAATCACTTTTTCAGACTTAATCATTGCTAGTGCTTCCACAGCAGCTTGGCGGACCTCCGGCTGAATATCTTGAGCTAATTTTCCCAAGGTTTCTATTGCCCGCTGACCTTCTGCTCTCAGAGCATTAGCAGCAGCCATTTTACCTAAAGCAGACGCTGCAAACTTGCGGGTTTCTTTGTCCTGACTTTGAACACATCCCATCAACTGCGGTAGGGAATAGCTTGTTGCTTGTCTGGTAATTGGAAGCTGTGGTTCTACTGCTGGTTGATGTAAATCAATTTGTTGTGGTTCCGAAAAATCTGTGTAATTTAACTCTTCTTGAACTTCTGTTTGATTTAACTCACTTGACTGTTCCTGCCAAACTTCTTCTTGTGGTAAATATTTTCCAAATTCTGTGGGATTTAACTGACTGAACTGCTCCTCCGGGACTTCTTGTTGTACATTACTCTCGTACTGATCTTGCAAAGACCTGATAGTAGCTTGCATCTGAGCTTCGTGCTCTCTCAACTGCTCGTGAGCCGCTTGCAACTGACTCTCGTATTGCTCTTGCAAAGCCTCCATATTTAACTGCATCTCAACCTCGCGGTTCTCATATTCCTCGGCAATTTGCCTCAAGCGAATTTCGTGTTCATTTTGCAGGTTTTGCAAATGTTGCTCCATCTGAGCTTGATAATTTATATGCAATTCGTCAGCAACTCTGAGTAAATGATGTTCGTGTTCAGCTTGCAAAGATTGGATATTTTGCTGCATCCTAGCATTGTTAGCGACTTCTAATTCCTCGCTGATTTGTCGCCGCAGCTCGTACTCGTCTACGCTGGCAACTGGTTGGATCTGACTGTCGCGTTCGGCCAAAACTTGTTGGAGCTGATTTTCATATTGAGCCGCAACTTGTTTGAGCTGGTTTTCGTATTGGGTAGTAACTTGTCTGAGTAAATTTTCGTGTTCGATAGTAGCTTTTCTAAGCTGATTTTCGCGTTCTTGTTGCTGAGATTCGACAGCTTGTCGCACCCGAGACATCTGAGCTAATTCTATTTCTTCACTAATTCTGCTAGTTTGCTGCAAGTATTCTTGTTTTTGCTTGTTTAAGCGCTTTTCCACTAACCAGTAAGCAACTGCTACCCCTGCCAAAAAACCTAAGATCGCTCCTATGATACCCACAACTGAGATCCTCCCGACAAAATAGTGATGCTGGACTTTTTACATTTAACCATACAGCCTCCTGTAACCGCCCAGTAGCAACAGCCAGCCTGTCACTGCTAGCCAGTGAACCGCCACCGCAGGCCAGATAGAACCGCTTTGCAGGTATGCGAGGGAGCACGCAACTCCCAAAATTGCCGCCAGTAGCAAAAACACTGGATTCATAAAGGTCGATCGACCAACCGGGTAAAAAGTTAGCGCGTTCAGCGGGTGGTAAACTACAAAAACCGCCAAACTCGCACATCCCCAAACCCACAGCATTAACCCAGAAGCCTTCTCGAACGGGTGCGGCAGCATTAACACCCGGAACAATAATTCCTCGGTGATGCCCGGACTTAACAAACAGCCAAGAAGCACTCCCACAATTGTACGCCGAGAGGTTTGCACGTCTACTTTTAGAAATCCCGACCAAAAACCCACGGAAAGAGCGATCGAAGTGTAAACCAGCGCGAGCATAGCTGCAACCAGCCAATCAGTGAAATCGGGAATAGTTGAAAAAGCCAGGGTGATACGGCGTATCAGGAATCCCGGCAGCGAGATCGCACTAAAATTTAACATAATCAAACTGATCCTTAAAATTTTCAAACAGATGTTAGCAGTAAGTTGAGCCGTTTATTATGCAAAACCAATCATTGCCGCCCGTCAGAGTTCGCGTTTTTGTTTCCGGATTAGTTCAAGGAGTAGGATACCGATATTCAACGAGGAATCAAGCAAAGTATTTCGGCCTGGGCGGCTGGGTAAGAAACCTGCCCGATGGGCGCGTCGAGGCTGTCTTTGAAGGAGCCAAAAAAGCTGTGGAAGAAATGATTAGTTGGTGCCGCCGCGGCCCCACCGGTGCTACGGTTAGTGAGTTGGTTTTGGAATACGAAGACCCGGAGGGCGAGTGCACTTTTGAGATCCGCCGATAAAACAATAAAGGAAATAAACTGCGGTTGAAACCGCTACTATACAAACGAAGTCTGCCTAGTCTACGGCAGGCTTCGCCCAAGCAGACTAAAGAATAAATCCGATAAAAAGCGCGAATTTGGTATTGCCAATTGATCAATGATGAGCAAGTTGACTTAAATTAGCAAACAACTGAGCAACTTTGGTCAAATCTTTATCTCCCGGCGCTATTTCTACGCCGCTAGAAAGATCAACACCGCTGAAGTTATTGCCGATCGCGCTATCAATTGCATTTAAAATATTATCGGGTGTTAAACCGCCCGCCAGCAACCAAGGACACTGCGGTCTAAACTCTGATAACATCCTCCAGTCGATCTTTTTACCAGTACCGCCCAATTGCTCTGGATGGTAAGCATCCAGTAGTAAAGTATCGACACGAACAGCATAAACAGCAGCGGTGGCTAAAGTTTCAGGAGTCTTAACTCTCAGGGCTTTGATAATTTCAATTCCCGGCAAAAACTCCCGCAGTCGATTGCAATATTCCCCTGTTTCATCTCCATGCAACTGCACCCCGCTTAAATTTGACTCTGCCGCTACTTGACATATATTTTCTATTGTGGTGTTGGCAAAAACGCCGATGCGATCGACATTTTCCGGCAACTGCTCGACAATCAGGCGAATTGTTTCTGGGCTGACATAGCGGGGGGAAGCCGGCACGCAGATAAACCCTAAAGCCTGGGCTCCCAAACGGGCGATCGCAATTCCTTGGTCTAATTTAGTGATTCCGCAAATTTTAACCCGCACTCTTCCTCCTCGGTTCCGCAGTTGTATCAAAATATCAACGAATTGTTAACTATTAAAACAAATCTTAGTTTAATGCAAACCGCTTTTTATAATCTTGGAAATCAATTTATCTGTGAAATCAGGAGATAAGAACATGATCAACTCATCTTTGCTGTTAGCCGTACAATCTACCGCTCCCTCAACACCGGAGTGGTCGCCAATGGTAGGACTGACAATGATTTTATGTAATTTGCTGGCGATCACGATCGGCTACTACGGCATCTCCAAGCAAAACCGAGGCAAGGGCCCAGCTTTACCCGTTGCACTCCCTGGAATGTTCAAAGGCTTCGGCGTACCAGAATTGCTGGCAACAGCCAGCTTCGGTCACTTGCTCGGAGCCGGAGTAATCTTGGGCTTGGGTAACGCCGGAGTTCTGTAAAAATCAGGGGAAAGGCAAAGGCAAGGGGTAGAAAAGATATAATAGAAACTCTTTCTTGCTCTCCTTTCCCAGGAAACTTCATGCAGACAGGTTGGCGAATCGGCTCTTTATTTGGCATCCCCCTAGTTATAGATTATTCGTGGTTTATAATTTTAGCTTTAGCAACCCGCGAATACGCCAGCAGTTACCGCCTATGGGGGCCTGCGCTCTCCTGGAGTGCGGGGTTAGCAATAGCTCTGCTACTGTTTGCTTCCGTGCTCTTGCACGAACTCGGACACAGCTTGGCCGCGATATCGCAAGGCATTAAAGTTAATTCTATTACTTTATTCTTATTTGGCGGAGTAGCTTCGATCGACTCGGAATCAAAAACTCCCGGTCAAGCTTTTCAAGTAGCTATTGCCGGCCCTCTCGTCAGCTTTGCGCTGTTTTTAATCCTCGGTTTGGGTTCTCAAGTTCTGCCCCCGAAAAGTTTGCTAGCAATTGTCACCGAAAGGGTAGCACTAATCAATCTCGTTTTGGGATTATTTAACTTAATTCCCGGTCTGCCTTTGGATGGAGGACAAGTTTTAAAAGCAGCAATTTGGAAAATCACCGGCTCTCGATTTGCCGGCGTTCGCTGGGCAGCAAAAACAGGACAAGTTTTAGGTTGGCTGGCTGTTGCTTTGGGTCTGAGTTTATGCTTGTTAGCGCGCGAGTACGGCGGCTTGTGGATTGCGCTGATCGGCTGGTTTGGCATTCGCAATGCCACTGCTTATAGCCAAGTTACTTCGCTGCAAGAAGCCCTGCTCAAAATTAAAGCCAGCGATACGATGAGTCGCGAGTTTCGAGTTGTAGATGCAGATTTGACTCTGCGAGAATTTGCCGATCGCTATTTGTTAGAAGTCAATCCGTTTCCATTTTACATTGCTGCGACCAACGGCCGGGATTTGGGCTTAGTGTCGATCGACGATATCCGCTTCACAGAACGCAGTCAATGGCAAGTTCAGACTTTGCACAACATTTTGAAACCCCTGGGAAAAACCCCCACAGTTTCCGAAAAAGCATCCATCGCAGAAGTAATTAACAGCATGGAAGCCCGCCAACTCCCCCGAATCATCGTCCTCTCGCCGATTGGTTCAGTAGCGGGGACGATCGATCGGGGCGACGTGGTTAAAGTTTTAGCAAAATACCTCAAACCCCAGATTTCAATCGCCGACATCAAGCGCAGCAAAGAAGAAAACAGCTATCCGCAGGGATTGCAGTTAAGTGCGATCGCCAAAACCGCACAGGAAAATTAAAAATTGGGCATCGGTAAGGGGCATTAGTGATAAGTTAAGATGTAGCAAACTTTGGCAATGAGGGTTAAAGCAAAAAATTTTATGCCCAAATTCTTTAATAGAATTTATCATAAATTGGCGGAGAGACGTTGGAAAAACTTAACTTATTTCTTCCCCTTCCCTGACTTGCAATCTCTTGCTATTATCTGGATTGTCGTGACCGGAACTCTATTGGGTGTGCGGCATTTAGGCGGGTTGCAGCCACTAGAATTAAATGCTTACGACCTCATGGTGCAGTTGCGGCCAGATCCGGGCCCTGACCCCAGGTTGCTGATAGTGACCATCACTGAGAACGATATTAATACTATTGAAAAATGGCCGATTTCTGATCGCACTTTAGCAAAAGCTATCGCAGAAATAGCGCGTCTTGAACCCACAGCTATTGGCATAGATATGCTTCGCACTACTCCCTACGAACCGGGGAATGCAGAATTAGTCACTCAATGGAAAAACCCCAAAGTAATCCCCATTACCTTCATCGGCAGCTCTGAGTCCGAGCGAGTGCCACCACCTCCCAATATACCAGACAAGCGAGTAGGATTTAACGATGTAGTAGTCGATCCAGACCGTATAGTGCGTCGAAATTTGATGTTGAGGGGCGATGGCAAAAAAACTGTGTATTCATTTTCGATGCGACTAGCTTTTGCCTATTTTAACAGCAAAAAAATAGCTCGTAAAAAAACACAAAAAAACGAAGTTCAGGTAGATAAAACAGTATTTTCAAAGTTGATATCGGACTCAGGAGGTTATCAGAACATAGATGCAGAAGGGTATCAAGTCGTACTCAATTACCGCTCTGCTGAAAATATAGCAAATACCGTGACACTAACTCAAGTTTTGGAGGGAAAAGTTGAGCCTAAATTGGTGAAGGGTAAAATAGTGCTAGTAGGCGTTACAGCCCTAAGTGTCAAAGATTTCTTTTTTACTCCTTACAGCGCTACTGCAAGCGGAAACCAGCCGATGCCTGGGGTATTAATTCACGCAACGGCTACTAGCCAAATTCTGAGCGCAGCTTTAGATGGCAAAGGGCTATTTTGGTATTGGGATGAATGGCAAGAAATCCTCTGGATCGCTGTTTGGAGTGCAGTGGGCGGCTGTTTAGCTTGGCGGCTAGAAAAATCGCTGAATTTGATCGCGATCGCGATCGCAGCTTGCGCCTCATTAGCGGGATTCACCTTTTTCCTATTCATTCAACAGGGGTGGATACCTCTAATCGCTCCAGCCCTGGGACTTTTAATCACCGCAGGAGTCGCAGTCACCTATAAATACGAGCAGTCGAGGCAACAGCAAGGGATTGTAATGAAGTTATTAGGACAACAAACATCACCTGCGATCGCAAATGCCCTCTGGAAAGAGCGCGTCCATCTGCTCGAATCAGGGTTATTACCAGGGCAAAAAGTTACTGCTACCATCATCCTCACAGACTTGCAGGGTTTTAGTACAATCTCCGAAAAACTACCACCAGAAGTAGTAATGAGTTGGTTAAATGAGTATTTATCAGCAATGGCACAAGAAGTCCAAGCACATCAAGGCGTGATAAATAAATTTACCGGAGATGGAATGCTGGCAGTATTTGGCGTACCCATTCCCCGCACCACTCCAGAAGAAATTGCAGAAGATGCTCGCCTCGCCGTATCTTGCGCTCTAGCTATAAGTTCGCGCTTGCCACAAATGAATCAAAATTGGCTCGCTCGCGGTTTGCCGTCCGCAAAAATGCGAGTAGGCATCTTTACAGGGCCTGTTATGGTGGGTAGTCTGGGAGGCACAACCCGTTTAGAATATGGAGTGATCGGCGATAGCGTTAATATTGCCTCTCGCCTGGAAAGCTGCGAAAAGCATCGGCAAGAGGACACTTGCCGGATATTGATTGCAGAAGAAACCTTTCTGCATCTGGCTGACAAATTTGAGGTAGAATCTTGGGGAGCTTTACCTTTAAAAGGGAGGGAAGAAAAAGTTAATGTCTACCGGATTTTGGGAATAAAACAGAAATAAAAAGGCACAATCTCTCCCTAAAAAACCATGAAGCTCATGAAAAAAATTACTAAGTTTATCCTGAGTCTGACATCAGTTGGATCAATAGTATTGATCGCCACACTTAACGCTTCCCTATTTCCAGTTGTGGGACAGGATCTAGATATAGAGATAGACGGCGGACCACAACGCACTGTACCGGGAGGGCCGCGCTTCATTCAGCCTACTGAAGATATAGATGAGCGGCCCCCCACTCAACCGAGACGGCCTGTGCGCGGTGGCTGCGCGAGCATTAGTCAGCTAGGTCTCACAGCCTTAATGCCTAAAAATAAGATCGGACGGACTGTTTCCGAGTATCCAACTTTCTTTTTCTACTTGCCTCAAACAGAGGCAGAATTAGCCGAATTTATCCTACAAGATCAAAGCGGCAACCAGATTTATAAACAGGATGTTACAATTAGCAATTTATCAGGGGTGATCGGCGTTAATATCCCCGCTAACCAAAATGTGCCACCCTTGGAAGTAGGCAAAAGTTACCGTTGGAATTTGACAGTGATTTGCGACTCTCAAGACCGATCGAGCGATCAGATCGAAAGCGGTACTGTACGGCGAGTTGAAATCAGTGCAGATATCCGCCGTCAATTAGATCGCGCAGATCCGCGCCAGAAAACCGTTATTTATGCTGAAAATGGGATTTGGTTAGATGCCCTCAGCACCCTAGCTGCCGCTCGCCGCGCTAATCCTAATGATGCAGAATTAACTGCTGATTGGGAAAGCTTGCTGGATTCAGTGACATTGGACCAAATTGCCAAAGAGCCGATCGTTCAAACTCAGCCACAGCCATAACAAAATACCCAGAGCCCCAACTTCTTGAAGAAGTCGGGGCTCTAATATATTAATTTTCTTACAGTTTCAATCAAATCATTCCCATCTTCAGATAGAGGTAAATTCACAGGAATTAATTCATTTCCAAAAAGTTGAAAAAAAACCTCCAAATCCGGCTGTAAACGCATAGCACCCTAACTAAAAGAATGTTTTAAAAAATGAAAAAACTCACTAATTTTTTCATAAATTTGACATCAGTTGGCTCAATATTATCGATCGCCACACTTAACGCTTTCCAATTAACCGTTGTGGGACAGCCGACTCCAAACTTAGATGGTCAGCCAATCACTCAACCGGGAAGGGTGCGCTTCGTTGGGCCTACTGAAGATAATTTGTCGTCACCAAACTATCGACGACGAGGGCAGACCAAGGCAAGACCTAAATGCGACGATAACAGAAAGCTAAAAGCCTTAGTACCAGAAAGTCAAATCGGACGGACTGTTTCGGAATATCCTGTATTCTTTTTCTACTTGCCTAAAACAGACGCGCTCCTAGCTGAGTTTGCCCTGGAAGATGAAAAGGGGAATTTTATATATCAAACTACCCTAAAAATTAACAATACATCAGGAGTCATGAGCGTTAGTATTCCCCCCAATAAGAATGTGCCGCCCTTGGAAGCAGGCAAAAGTTACCGTGGGTTTATTGCATTGATTTGCGACCCTGAGGACAGATCCGGAGATTCGGTAGCAACAGGTATTGTGCGTCGAGTTGAACTGAGTGCAGATATCCTCCGTGAATTAGATGCGGCAGATCCGCGCCAGAAAACTGTTATTTATGCTGAAAATGGGATTTGGCAAGATGCTCTCAGCACTTTAGCTGCTGCTCGTCGCGCTAATCCTAACGATGCAGAATTAGCTGCTGATTGGGAAAGCTTGCTGGATTCAGTGACATTGGGCAAGATTGCCAAAGAGCCGATCGTTGAAATGGAGCAGCAGCCATAGATGAGTTTTCCGATTTTAGATTGGCGATTTTAACGAGATACCCCACTTTTTCAAGAAGTTAGGTATCTAGTATCTAATATGTTTTCCTTCTTCCATCTTCCTTGAATATCTGCTATATCCTGCCATTCCCGCTCCGAAAGTGGCTGCACTTTCAAATCAATTTCAAAACAGCGACCAGCCGCCGCACTCAAAACATCAATTACAGTTGCAATCAAATCATCTCCCCCTTCAGATAGAGGTAATTGCACAGGAATTAATTCCTCCCCAAACACTTGATAAAATAATTTAACGTCCGGCTGCAAACGCATCGAACCATGCTGCAAAATAGCATCACCCCGTCGCAATTGCGCGCTACCAATTAACTTGCAGCCATCAAGTGTAACTAAATCCGCACCCGTCGCAGTACCAAAACAATTCGGATTGTGAATATAACCCCTTCCAGCTTCCCCGTATTGCAAATCCAAACCCATCGCCTTCCAACCCTCAATCAAAAACTCGCAAATAGTCTGATAAGCTTTCATACGGCTGCTTCCAAATCCCGACGCCACAACTGCATAAGTTAAATCTCCTTGGTGAAGTACGGCGCGCCCGCCGCTGGGCCTCCTCACCAACTCCACAGGCATTCCCTGCCAAGACAACTGCTGCCAAAACTCCGGCCACCTGCGCTGGTGGTAGCCCAAGGAAATCGCCGCCGGTTGCCAAGTGTAAAATCGCAGAGTTGGCGGATGTTTGCCCGCTAGATGCTGTTCCAGTAGCCATTGGTCGATCGCCATCTGCACGCTACCAGACACCGACAACAGTGGAATTAAACGCCATACAGAATTAGCCATCCGTTCCCAGTCCTGAGTTTGCACTCAATAATTCACAGAATGTTTTAAAATTAGTAACAGTTTTTTGGGCCTGTCTTCTAAGTTGGTGCAAGTTTCACGCCCGCCGGTGCTTTAGAAATAAATAGAAAAAATAATCGCAGAACCATGAGCAACAGTGTAATTGTCATTAACGACGAAAAATTTGAAACAGAAGTCCTGAAAGCTGAGCAACCAGTGCTTGCCTATTTTTGGGCTACTTGGTGCGGGCCTTGCAAACTGATCGCGCCTTCGGTAGACTGGGTGGCTGCCAACTACAGCGATCGGCTGAAAGTGGTTAAAATGGAAATTGACCCCAATCCTAATACTGTAAAGCAGTATAAAGTAGAAGGAGTCCCAGCTCTCAGGCTGTTTAAAAATGCCGAAGTAGTGCTTTCTCACGAGGGAGCTATTACTAAACAAACTTTGATCGGTTTGCTCGACGCTCACTTATAAAGTTTGGAAATGATTCGGGAGTTTCCAACTCCCAACTCACAACTATAGCAATCGAAAATATTGTTTTAACATCTCTCTTTTCTCCTCGATATTCCTCTCTGACTGGGCGCTCTCTGGGTTTAGTAAAAAAAATAATTCACAAACCCAATAAAAATGCAATATAAAAAATAATTTAGCTAATATAAAAATATTCCTTAAAAATCCCCAAAAATACAGAAAATATGCAATTTGCTAAACGTTTAGATCCACTGCAATTTAATGTATTTGCCGATATGGATCGGGCAAAAGCTCAAGCTAGAGCAGCGGGGCAGAATGTGATTGACTTGTCTCTGGGTTCTTCGGATCTGCCGGCGGCTGCTCACATTACAGATGCGATCGCACATTCTCTGTCCGACACCAGCACTCACGGCTATTTGCTATTTAACGGCACAAGAGATTTTCGGGAAGCAGCAGCTATTTGGTACGAGCAAAAATTTGGAATTGCAGTCAATCCAGAAACAGAAGTGCTGCCGTTAATTGGTTCCCAAGAAGGCACGGCGCATATGCCTTTAGCTGTACTCAACCCGGGAGATTTTGCTTTGTTGCTCGATCCGGGCTATCCTTCCCACGCAGGCGGTGTGCATTTGGCTGGTGGTCAAATTTATCCGATGCCGATATTAGCAGAAAATGCGTTTTTGCCGATATTTGAAGATATTCCGGCAGCAGTGCTGGCTCAGTCGAAGATGATGGTTTTGAGCTATCCTCACAATCCTACAACTGCGATCGCCCCGGTTGCTTTTTTTGAGAAAGCTGTGGCTTTTTGTCGAGAACATCAACTTGTTTTAGTTCACGATTTCCCTTATGTGGATTTGGTGTTTGACGATCGCAATTCTCTCATAGAGGCAGAGTCTGGTAACGAGGAAGAATATCGAAAATTGATGGCGCCGTCAATCTTTCAGGCGGATCGAGATAAGAATGTGGCGATCGAGTTTTTTACACTATCCAAATCCTACAGTATGGGAGGTTTTCGAGTCGGATATGCGATCGGCAATTCCGAACTAATTGCAGCCCTGCGACAGGTAAAAGCCGCAGTGGACTTCAACCAATACCGAGGGATTTTGAATGGAGCGATCTCCGCATTAACAGGCCCTCAAGATACCGTCAGAACCAGCGTAGAAACCTTCAGAAAACGGCGGGATGCCTTTGTAAACGCGCTACAGGGCATCGGCTGGCAAGTACCCGTACCCCCTGCCACCATGTACGTCTGGGCCAAACTGCCGGAACCTTGGGCCCACGATTCCGTGAAATTTTGTACTCAGCTAGTACAGAGTACAGGAGTCGCAGCTTCCCCCGGTGCCGGTTTCGGGAAATCAGGAGAAGGCTACGTGCGATTTGCCTTAGTCGAGTCGCCAGCAATTTTGGAAACAGCAGTTAGAAAAATTGCTGAGTTTCTAAATTGAGCGATGTGATATTTGTCAACTTAACCCGAAACACCCTTGTGAGACTTACGCCCACGAAACTTGAGCTTTGAGGCAGGGGTTAAAACCCCTGCCGGACTGGGGTTTTGACGTTTTTGGGCACAGGACGAACCGCAAGGCGTCTAAGTGCTTACCCCTAGCTCAAGAGGGATGCAATTGCTAAAATAGTGTGATTTCTACCTAAAGGAATAGATATTTGCACGCAGTATCTGTCAGAATTTCTTTTAAGAAATGTTAACGTGAGACATCTTCGGAATTACCAGTTCCGCTCACCCACTCTAAAAATCCTTGCAGTGAATTCTGTGAGGGTAGCGATTGTTCCGTAGCGGCGAGCGCACACCCGAAAAACACCACACTGCCCAAAATGGCAATCAGCGGAAAAGGCTTACTCAGTCCAAAGTCCCGCTGAAGGCGAGCTAACGGTCTGCTCTCGCGCCTGAGCATTTTTCCTACCGCCAGTTGTTTGAGACTAAAAGGATCGCGCACAAAATGACCGCTCCAGCTAATTACCATATGAGAATGACAGTGGGGACAAGTGAATAGTCCACTGACCATCCCAACTGGGCCGACGACGCTGGAACGGTTGCAGATCGGGCAAGTGACAGAATGAGTGTTATAGGTGGGAGCGTTCATAACTGTTTTTCTTGAGTAAAAAAAAACTAACAAGTAATTGGGAGCCTGTGTTAACGCTTAAGGTATAGACCTTGAGAGGCACTTTTCCTTAATTCCTAGTTTACCGCTCTGATCGGGTCGATCGGATCTCACTGCTTGGGAAAACCTTCAACTTGCCAATCCCGCAACGAGTGCAAGTCTGGAGCACAGGTGAGATTATATTGCAAGGGAGTTACGGTTATTCTGTTGTCGCGAATAGCTTGTACGTCTGTAGGAATATCATGCGGCACCGCCGAATCAGCGATTTCTTCTACATCTTCTAACAATTCCCCAGCCAGCCAATAATAAGTTTTGCCGCGGGGATCGGTGCGCTTTTGAAATATGTCGAAATAGCGGCGAATGCCTTGACGGGCGATCGCAACTCCGGTAATTTCTGCTTGTGTGACTGCTGGTATGTTGACATTCAACAGCATCGGTTTGGCCATTGGCTGTTTTTCCAACTGTGCCAGCAAAGTGACAGCGAAATCCACCGCCGGCCCAAATTCCTGCGAAGTAAAGCTGGCGAGGCTAAAAGCAATGCTGGGAATGCCTTCCATAATTCCTTCCATTGCTGCCGAAACCGTACCCGAACAGATGATATCCGTGCCTAAATTGGGCCCGTGGTTGATACCGGAAAGAACAAAATCCGGCGGTTTGTCAAGTAAAGCCCACAAAGCAAGTTTCACGCAGTCGGCGGGAGTACCCGAACAGGCCCAAGCTTGAACTGCGGGCTCAAAAATAGATTCGACAATTTCAGCGCGGATGGGTTGGTGCAGGGTAAGGCCGTGGCCGGTAGCGGAGCGCTCTCTGTCGGGACAAACTACGCTCACGTCGTGGCCAGCGTCGGCGAGAGCGTTGGCGAGGCTGCGGATGCCTTGTGCAAAGATGCCGTCGTCGTTGCTAATTAAAAGTTTCATTGAAATTTTTATAGGCCTTATAACAATACTAAACTAGATTCAACTACGGCGATCGCTCTAATATCCAATTACCTATTACAAATTATCCGTAACTGCCGAAAATCTAAAATCTAAAATCTAAAATCTAAAATCAACAAGCTGTAGAGCCAAAATTGCGCTAAACTCAACTTGGCCCAAAACTGCCATCAATCTAAAATCTAAAATCTAAAATCTAAAATCAAAATGACTGTCCAGCTAAGCGACATTGAAACTCAACTAGAAACCCTCGGTCAAGAGTCCAAAAGTGCGATCGCCACTGCCAATACCCTCGAACAACTCGAACAGTTGCGCGTCGGCTACCTCGGCAAAAAAGGCCAACTCTCTCAAATTTTAGGCATGATGGGCAAACTGTCGCCAGACCAGCGACCCAAAGTAGGTGCGATCGCCAATACAGTCAAAGAAGCCCTGCAAGCCGATTTAGAAGACAAGCGCGCCGCCCTCCAAACCGCCCAAATCCAAGCCAAACTCGCCTCAGAAACCATCGATGTCACCATGCCGGGGATTTTTCGCCCCCAAGGCCGGATTCACCCCTTAAACGCCGTCATAGACCGCGCTCTCGATATCTTTGTCGGTCTCGGCTACACTGTCGCCAACGGCCCGGAAATGGAAACAGATTATTACAACTTCGAGGCGCTGAACACACCGCCAGACCACCCAGCGCGGGATATGCAAGATACATTTTACCTACCAGGCGGAGACTTGCTGCGGACTCAGACATCCTCAGTGCAAATTCGCTACATGGAACAGCACAAACCGCCGATTCGGATTGTCTCTCCCGGTCGCGTTTACCGCCGCGATACTGTTGATGCTACTCACGCCGCAGTTTTCCACCAAATTGAACTTTTAGCAATTGATGAAGGTCTGACATTTACTGACTTGAAAGGCACAATTAAAGAGTTTTTGCGGCAAATGTTCGGGCAAGATTTGCCGATTCGTTTCCGCACCAGTTACTTTCCGTTTACGGAACCTTCTGCCGAAGTTGATTTGCAGTGGAACGGCAAATGGCTGGAAGTTTTGGGCTGCGGAACGGTCGATCCGAATGTTCTTAAAGGAGTCGGTTTAGATCCAGAAAAATATACTGGGTTTGCGGCCGGTTTTGGTGTCGAGCGGTTCGCAATGGTACTTTATGAAATCGACGACATTCGCCGGGTTTATGCTAGCGATTTGCGCTTTTTGCGACAATTTTAAACAAGGGCTTGGGGTCGCTTACACGAGCCGTCTAGAGGTCTTGGTCAATCTACATCAATCTTTCAGTTTGAAGTAAGTAAGTACAAATAAACATTACTTGGGGAGAGGGCGGGTTCTGCAACGATCGACTCGCCCTTACTGTAGATAAGCCCTAAAGCCGCCCCTACAAGCCCCTGCAAGATATTATTGTTTTTTTGCGCTTACCTACTTATTTATTGTCTACTTGCCAAAAACACCCTTGATGCTGTCAACAGCGCTCTCGACAGCATTCTTGGTGTTATCAACTGCTTTCTGAGTCCGAGCTGAATCTTCCGATGCTCTTTTCTCAATTGTGGCCGCATCTTTCTTAGCTTTGCGCTCTACTACACTACCATCCTCCGATGAGCGATCGACTTTAGCAGCATTTGTCTTGGCAGTTTCCTTAACCTTCTCTTCTGTATCTCGGATGAAGTTCTTGGCTCGTCCAGCATCTTTGCTGGCTTTTTCTTGAACCGCATCGCCCGCATCTGTTTCTGCTGCCATCGAGTTTACAGCAGGAGAAGCCATTGCTGCGGTGTTCGAGAAGAACGCACCAGACCAGACGAAGGCCATCGCACAGACGCAAAGCACAGTTGCAGCCATCAAGCGCCCTAAAGTCGAAAGTCGTTTCGTAAAATAATTCAGTTTCATAGAATACAGAAGAAGATATGACACTCTATTTTTACTCGATCGGAACGATCGGCGTAACCGTTCTCTAGATAGAGGTTATCCAGCGACGAGCGGTTAAAAAAGTTCCCTCTTTTGATAGATTCAAGCCAGGACTGTCAGTCAATGGTAGATTTTAGATTTTAGATTTTAGAGTTGAGATTTGAGATTTGACTCTACAAGCGTAATTGGGACTCTTGAACTTTGATGGATAGATTGTAGATTTTAGATTAAAGATTAAACACTTCCTATCAAATCTGTTAGGAGAAGAATTCTTCCTATATCTCTGCTCTGCATCTGCGTGAATCAGCGTCAATCCCTTGTCATCTGCGGTTAATAAATTGTCTTTTTTTAACCGCCGATGAGGGCAGATAAACACAGATAAACACAGATGAATTATATCAATTCCTGTTGCACCGGAATTATTGTGGACTGTTGACTGTTGACGGGCGGGTCGAAAAACTGAATGGTTGAGGGTTAACTGTTGACTCTATTTTATTATTCCGATGCAACCGGAAACGATATCACAGAGTGACCATCGCTTTGGACTACATACATATTTTGCGGCTCATCTACTTATTTAGGAATAGGTTGTTCCCGAAATTGTGCGTGGGGTATCAACATATAATACTTATCATCAATACTCCGGACAGTTTTTCAAGAGGGAGGCGATGGCTTCGGCAAGCAACGCTTACGCAATAAATCACAGAAGC
>NZ_JAUBUE010000047.1:0-51604 GCF_036705305.1 Microcoleus sp. B3-D7
TCTGCTCGAAAACAAGCACTCCGCAAAGCAACTCAAGATGCTCAAGCGCAAGCGGATGCAGTCTTTAGCGCCCTCAATCTCAAGCGGGGAGAGATTCTGGGCATTCAAGTCAACGGTGCGATCGCCCTAATTCCCGATCGCAATCCCCACAAGTCGATCGCCATTACCGCTGACAAACACGAAATTCGCACCCTAGAGAATCTAGCACTCATGCAAGCTCTACTCGATAACCACTCTGAGTGCTTCCTATCTTTGACACAGTAGACTTTTTGCCGGAATCAAGTTAACAGACGTTTGTGCTGCTGACGACACTCACCAGCTTGATTTGCCACCACCGCTTGCCTTCACCTCAAGCTGACAAGAAGCCCATTATTCTCAAACGCAACATTTGTTCTTGAACACCTGGGTTTTAGCACCTGCTTGTACGTCCGGTGAGGCTGGTCACCACCGCCACTAACTCCGCAGCATCTACGGGTTTGGTCAAATGCATCTGAAAACCTGCTAATAGTGCCTGCTGACGATCGTCATTCCGGGCATAAGCCGTCAGCGCGATCGCGGGTAGCCTACCGCCCCGCTGCGCTTCAAGTTGACGTAACTTGCGGATCAGGGAGTAGCCATCCTCATCCGGCATCCCAATATCGCTCACTAAAACATCGAGCTGGCGATCGGTTGCGGTTTCGATAATGGTCCAGGCCTCCTTGGCCGAAGCCACAGCCATGACATCAGCACCATACTTTTCGAGAATCGTGCTCAGCAACTCTAGCGCGTCAGCCTCGTCCTCTACCACTAAGATTTGTAAGCCTTCAAGGGTCGGCGAGGCCTCAACCCTCCCATTCGCCTCGACCAGAGAGTTTAATGGCTCTCGATCGCTGGGTGGTAGATGGATAATCATCACGGGCAGTTTGACTGTAAAGGTCGTCCCCTGTCCTACCCCTGGACTAACTACCGTTACAGTCCCGCCATGTAATTCAACTAATTGACGCACAATGGCTAACCCTAAACCCAACCCCCCATAACTGCGAGTAGTCGTGCTGTCGTGCTGGCTGAAGCGATCGAAGACCAACGGTAGAAAGTCGGAGCTGATGCCTGCTCCAGTGTCGCTGACAGTAATTTCAACATGGGAATTAACTCGCTGCAAAAAAATCTGGACTCGCCCGTCTTTAGGAGTAAATTTGACGGCGTTAGAAAGTAGATTCCACACAACTTGCTGCAACCTATCGGCATCACCCAAGAGCGGACCAGCTTCAGAATCGAGTACGCTTTGCAGGCGAATTGACTTTGCCTCAGCCGCCAATTGTACAGACTCAATCGCCGATTCAATCACCGACACGAGGTTGACAGGACGGACTCGGAGGCGCAGTTTACCTGTGATGATGCGAGAAACATCGAGGATGTCTTCGATGAGCTGGGCTTGAGACTTTGCGTTTCGCTCGATCGTCTCCAAAGCGCGCGCCACCTTATCCTCACTCAGGTTTTTTTGCCGTAACATAGTTGACCACCCTAAGATCGCGTTGAGAGGAGTTCTGAGTTCATGAGAAAGAATCGAGAGAAACTCATCCTTGGCACGGTTAGCTGCCTCTGCCTCTGCCCGAATTATTTGTTCACGCCTCAATAATTCGTCTTTGGTGCGATTAGACGCTTCGAGTTGGGAAGTGCGTTCCTGCACCCGTTGCTCTAGCTCCACATTAATCGCCTGGATACGGCGGCGACTCTCTTCTAGTTCCTGGTTTGTAAGGGCAAGTTGAGCTGGACTCGGCGTATCGAGTGCCACTGGAATTAAGGGAATCAGTAAAAAGGTGAAGGTATACAAAGACCAAGCACCAGTGACAGCTTTGATCAGTCCTGAAACCCAATAAATGGGGTGCCAAAGTGTCACTATTTCCATCAGGTGCGTCGTGCCACATAAGGCAAAGATAAAAAAGAAACCCACCAGCAGTATCACCGTGTGGGCAGGCAGATCCTTACGCTCATTCGTAAAATAAACAATGGCAACCGCCACCGAGAAATAAGCGAGGGTAGTCAAGGCATCTGACATTAAGTGCAGCCAGACTAACCCCGGTTTCCAGAGGTAACAATGCCCGTGAGGAATGAAATTATTAGAAAAGAAGGTGCTCAAGAGGTCAGGCATATTAGTTTACGGCACTGTCAAGTTAATTTAAGGGGTGTCATCAATTCAACCAGATGACCGCAGCAGCCAGAAGAATCGCACGCCGGAAAGTTCACCGCCCTAGGGTGACAGCGCGTTGCGATTGCCTGATACTGCTTGAGCTTGGGGAAAAAATTCTCAATCAAATGACGGGCTTTGTACAATTGAGCATCGTAAGTTTCCAGGGTCTTGCAATTGTGACGAGGTGAAATCACGGTGGTCTTCCCCTCGGCCTTGAGGCGGTCAATCACACGCTGATCAGGATCATAGCCCTTGTTAGGCAGCAGTGTATCTGCCACCAGTAACGGCGGCAGTTGGTCGCCTCCTGCTCGCGTCACCAGCTTGTCCGTGGGTGAGGTGAAACCCCAACGGATTGCCCAACGTATCCACGCCCTCCCATGAATCTTGTTACTCAATCCCCCTTTGCTGCGTCCAATTGCTTCATTCCTAGGCTCCTCAAAAAGCTCAGCAGGAAGATGTTGCTTTCAAGTGGGAAAATGCCTGAATTAAAACTAAGTGTACCGCCGGGGAAATAGAGAGTAAATCTGCTTTAATATATGTCAAAATTCGCTCCTAAAATCGAAAATCAAAAATGTTAGAATTTGATCGCCTTTTCCAAACAATTGAAGAATTAGTAATGCTGCACTCACCCAGCGGTGCGGAGTCGGAAATTAACCAGCAGTTGATGGAAAAATTCGCCGCCCTGGGAGTGAATGCTTGGGTCGATCGCGCGGACAATGCGATCGCCCTAATTAAGGGCCGCAATCCCGAAAAGTCGATCGCCATTACCGCCCACAAAGACGAAATTGGCGCCCTAGTTAAAACAATAGGCGAGAGTGGCCGCGTGGAAGTCCGCAGATTGGGGGGCGCATTTCCTTGGGTTTACGGCGAAGGCGTGGTGGATTTGCTCGGAGACAAGCAAACAATTAGCGGCATTCTCAGCTTCGGTTCCCGCCATGTTTCTCACGAATCTCCTCAGAAAGCTCAGCAGGAAGATGTTTCTTTAAAGTGGGAAAATGCCTGGATCGAAACTAAGTGTACCGCCGAGGAATTAGCCGAGGCCGGAATTCGACCGGGCACGCGGATGGTGGTGGGAAAGCACCGCAAGCGCCCGCTGCGGTTGAAGGATTGGATCGCGAGCTACACTCTGGACAACAAGGCTTCAGTGGCGATTTTGCTGGCTCTGGCGGAATGTTTGAAAGAGCCTGCGGTGAATGTTTATTTGGTAGCGTCGGCGAAGGAGGAGGTTGGGGCGATCGGAGCTTTGTATTTCACGCAGCGCCAGCCGTTGGACGCGCTGATCGCTTTGGAAATTTGCCCTCTGGCGCCGGAATACCCGATTCTTGACGGCGAAAACCCGGTTTTGCTGGTTCAGGACGGCTACGGAGTTTACGATGAAGGATTGAACGCCCAATTGCGCGCAGCAGCCGCAGCAGCCGATGTAGAGGTGCAGTTGGCGGTAATTAGCGGTTTTGGGAGCGATGCTTCGATCGCCATGAAGTTCGGCCACGTAGCCCGCGCCGCTTGTTTGGCTTTCCCCACCCAGAACACCCACGGCTTTGAAATTGCTCATCTCGGGGCGATCGGCAATTGCGCCGCCATCCTCAAAGCCTACTGTGACGAGCTTTGGGACGAGTAGAAAAAAAAGTTTCGCAAAGTAGTTGACAGATTGGGAAAGATTAGTTAAGGTAATAAAGGTGCGGAACACAAGCAAACGCAACGACGCGCCCCCATCGTCTAGAGGCCTAGGACACATCCCTTTCACGGATGCGACGGGGATTCGAATTCCCCTGGGGGTATTGAAAATTTAAGTCTGATATCAAACTGATATCTAGTATGTGGGGTGGGAATTTTGCCCGCCCTTATTGCTATTGGGTTTAAAATTAAGCTGATGCGTGCGATCGCACTTTCGTTAGTTTGCACCATTGCCATTGATATCGAAGTTTTCTATAATGGGAATTTCTGAAGTTGAGGAAGCGACTATTCGCAGGTTGATATCAACTATGATTTGATTTTTCTCAAGAACTACATTTGCTTTTTTTATTATAATTTTTGCCGATAAACAATCGCCTGATTCAGGTTCGGGAGACGGCTGAGTTTTATATCCTGCCTCCTCCAGCCATTCACAAATCTTCCTCCAGTTTTCTACCTTTTCATCAGCTTTACCTACAAGATTTTTTACATATTGGTATAAAGTATTACAGAAATCAACGGCAATTCCCTTGGGGTTTTTACTGAGTCTTTCGGCAATTTCGGCGGGACTGTAGCCGCAGAGTAGACCCCGTAGATGTTGTTTCTCTGTAGGCGTGAGCCGCTTTCCCTTGGCGGATGCTAGGTCTGTGTAAAGAGTTTCTAAGTCCCAGTTGCGGGCAGCTTCGAGGAAGCGATCGTTAGAGGATGCCATTGCAGGGGATAGGTTGCGGGATTTTTTATAATCAAAGTCTAACACGATTCCTAATGCTTATTAGTTTCTTTGTTAAGGGTAGTTAGATTAGTATCAGGGAAAGCAGGATCGTGATTAATTTTACACCTCGAATCCGGGGAAGGCTCGCTTCTTGCGAGGTACCGTTTTCTGCTCGACAGAGTTATCAACACAAACTCCTCATAATTAGGTATTTACCCGTAAATGTTTAACAACGGATACAGGGAAGAGGCACAAGAAAAACTGCGCCTTGCAGTAGAAAAGTACGAAAGATCGTGTCACTATTTACAAAATTCCGCTGAAAGTCTTTATCAAACGCGAGTAAAGCGTGCGGTCGAGATTATCCAACTATGCGAGAATTACATTAATACGCTGGCTAACTCGCCAAAAGAATTTAGCAAAGTTGTTACAAAACTGAAGTTTCAGCTTAAAGCAATGACTGGGAAAGATTGGGATCTAGTTTATGCAGAACCCAATACCAATGTAGCAGGATCTACTGCTGGTGCAGGAGTCATGGCTGGAGCTGGAGTTGCCCTCTTTGGACCCACAGCAGCGATGGCAATTGCCACAACTTTTGGAACAGCCTCAACGGGTACTGCGATTGCTTCCCTTTCCGGTGCTGCTGCTACTAATGCAGCTTTAGCTTGGTTGGGAGGCGGTGCACTTACAACAGTCGGAGGTGGAGGCATGGCGGCGGGGAACGCATTGCTGGCACTAGCAGGGCCGGTGGGCTGGGCGATCGGTGGTGTAGCTTTGGCAGGTGGTGGAATGATGCTAGCTGAGCAGAATAAGAAAATTGGCACAGAAGCTACTAACCGTGCGATTGAAATTCAACGCGAAACAGCTAAAGTCAACGCAACTATGACAGAAGTAAACTTGCTGGAACAGGAAACTGTCAAACTAGCTAACCTTATTCAAAGTGAACTGCAATACTTCAAGCAGAATGCACCTTTGAATTACCTGAATTTTAGCCAAGATCTCAAACAAAGGCTGGGGACTTTAATCAATTCCATTACTTCCCTGAGCGAGTCTATTAAAAAGACCGTAAACCTGACAATGTAATTATAATTTGCAGTGCAGCATTAGGCTCTAGCAATTAGGGAGTAATGCTGCATTTTTTAACATGGAAAAAAGAGAAGATAGACATCTAACAACTCAATTCGTTGCTGCAATAGTAGCAGAGGAAAATCTGCGCCATGCAGAACAGCTTGCAAGGGAACTCAGTAAACAAGACCGAGCTTTTTTTGCATCGGTCGGGGAGATTGATAAAGTTCGTGATTTTGTGGGTACTCCCGAAAAAATTCTGGGAAACACAAGCACAAAACACGGTGAAATAGCTGAGCAAGTGGAAGTTGGTATTCGCAATGCAAAATCTATTTTGAACTCCTCTGAAACTCGCGCTACTTTTGAGGGAGTGGGTAGAACAGCACCGGAAGATTATTTAATTGATGGTATTAAAGTACAGTCTAAATTTGTGAATGGGATTGGCAATAATTTAGACCACGTTCTCGACCACATGAAGAAATACGAAGACTTTGGCAGAGATGGGTCATATTACCATATCCCTAAAAACCAATATGAAATTATTGATAAAATATTGAAAGGGCAACAAGTCGAGGGAATAACAAGTCGTACTGCTCAAAAAATACAAGAAAAAGCTCAAGAAATAGAGCAGATGTCGGATCGTCCTTTCAGTCAGACTGTTCAAGCTGGTTCGTCTAACTATGAAGATGTGCAAATAGGCAAAGTTGAGGAGACGCTAGATCGCAGAGAGCATGAATTAAAGCAAGAAAACAAACAAATTAAGGATGGGATACGCGACGACGCTCGACCTACTCTGGCTGATTTTGGTAACGTTGCTGTTAAAGGCGCGGTTATTGGTGGTAGTATTCGATTTGCTACTAAGCTTTACGCTAAGTATAAGCAAGGTAAAAACGTTTTTAAGGGTGAGTTAACCCCCGAAGACTGGCAAGAAATTGGAATTGATACCGCAAAAGGAGCTGCACTTAGTGGTATATCGGCAACAGCTATTTATGGGTTAACCAATTTTACCCAAATGTCTGCACCTTTAGCTGGTGCTTTTGTTAGTGCAGGTATGGAAATTGCTAGTTTAGTCGGTAGTTTGAATCGAGGGGAAATTACTGCCGAGCAATTCGTTGAATTAAGTTTATTTGCTTGTGCTGATTCAGCCATTGTTGCTGCTGGAGCTACTATCGGACAAGCTGTGATTCCGATTCCTGTTGTTGGCGCTGTCATTGGTGCGATCGCAGGTCGAATGGTGACTGGTTTCTGCAAGCAGTTATTGGGGGAAGACACTCATCTTGCCCGACAAGTAGAACAATATTATCAGCAGTCCCTCGCTCAAATTGACCGAGCTTACAAGGCAGTTGTTGCTAATCTTGTTTCTACCTACGAACGACTGGGCAATTTAGCAGAAGCAGCTTTCGATCGTAACTTAAACCTTGACTTGAGATTGCAAGCTAGTATCGAATTAGCTGAAGCCTATGGCGTTCCTGATTCCAAGATTATTCACAATGTAGATGAGCTTGACTCTTTTATGCTGGGTTGAGCGAAGACAAAGGAAATCAAATTTAGCATGGTTAACGCAGATTTAGTATAAGGTGCGCCGCAGCGCACCCTACAGAATTAGATCGCAGCTATCTATTCTGCAACTTCAGCAACGGTTCAATTTGCTCCCTTTGAAACTGCAATTCATCCGCCAAAGGCTGGTAAATTTCCCGATCGCCCGATTCATTGCAATAATCCCACAAACCATTGTAACAGTGCCTGTCGTCGTCCCAACCCGGATGGTTAACAATCGGATACAAGCAGATTCCCTCTATCGGAACTCCTGCTTTCATCGCCGCCACTACCTCAGTACACACATAATTAAACCAGACAGGTCTAAAATCGTCTTCAGTACCCGTTTCGGCTATGAATAAGGGGCGACGGTAACGCTCAAACACTTCTTGCAGCAGTTCGCGAAACGGCCGATACAGCGGATCGGTGTATTTCATTGGGTCTTCATTATGAATCCACTGATTGCGATCGTAATAATTCACCCCAATAATATCGAGATATTTTTCCTTACCGCCGAGTTCGGGGCGAAAACGTCCAGCCAACATATCCCAAGCTTGATATTGAGATAGGCGATAACCTTCCGCCGCGTCCCGATCCTCCGGTTTGTCAGGGTCAGCAATAATGTTAATTGTGGGATCGATTTGAACGATGCGGGTGCGGGGATTGACTTCCCAAACTGATTCTATTGCTGCGATCGCAGCTTTGACTAACTGGATTTTGAGCTCGTCTCCCCGCCCTTTTGCAAACGGATTGATGTACGCGACATCGCCGCCGGCCCAAGCAATAAATGAAATTTCATTAACAGGTGTCACGAAAGGTGTTTGGTCTGTTTCCTCAGTTAGCACTTCCATAAAAGCGCGCACCATGCTTGCAAACCTGGACACAAATTCGGGACTGAAAATATCAATATCGTCTGGCCAGCCGTAGTGAAACAAATCCCAAATTACCTGCATTTTCATGTCGCGGGCGGCGCGGATGATTGGCAGGGAACTGGAAAAATCGTATTTTCCGGGTGTCTGTTCGATTAAGTGCCAGCGGAGGCCTTCGCGGACTGTGTAAATGCCTTGCTCCTGCAAGCGTTGGTAGTCGGCTGCTGCAAATTTATCGTGACCGGTGGCGGCTGTGACATCGAGGCGTTTTCCAGATTGCACTCTGTGGGTGGAACATTCAAATCCGCCCATGAAAAAACTTTGAAACATCAATCGAATGGGTAATGGGTCATTAAGGTTTGTAGTCAGGACTTGAGTCCTTAAATCTCAATCAGAAAGGATTAAAGCCCTTACTACAAAGGGTGTTTTTGTAAGAACTATATCGATCGGCAAAAAGCCAAAATGAAATAAGAAAAAAATCTCAGATTTTTACTTTTTCCTTGACTAATCACCAATTAGCATTGAGTAATAGCTTGCGGTTGTGAACTTTCTTCGGGAATATCCCAGCCGAGAGTTGCCGCCGCGATCACCTCTAGGGGAAACTTGGGAGTGCGATCGGCATACAGCAAACCGTTAGCTTCTTGGAAAGTATCGGTTAACTGCGTGTAACAAAATCCGCTGAACATTTCCACTCGGTTTACCACCTTCAACAGCGCGGTGTAGCGCCTTTGCAGTTCCTGCGTGTCGGATGCGCGCACGTAGCCCCAAACTCTGAAAAAATCGGGGTTTTCGCGACCGGCGCAGGCAATGCCGCCGAATTCTGTCAGCATCATCGGCTGTCCTTGGTGCGGGTGGCCGTCGAGGGTGAGGACTCGCCCGCCGGGACGCCCGCGATCGAACAAATCGGCTAGCTGGACTTCGGGCCCGTAGCGCTTGGCTAGGGTTTGCGGGTTGTTGTCGTAGTCGTGAATCGCCAGGATGTCGGTATCGATGCTTTCCCAGCCGTCGTTACCGATGACGGGGCGAGTCGGATCGAGGGTTTTTGTCAAGAAATACAGCGCTTGCACGTAGTTGCGGTGGGCTGCCGCTTCGACTAAATTCGGAACTCCCCAAGATTCGTTGAACGGCACCCAGACTACAATACAGGGGTGGCTGCCGTCGCGCTCGATGACTTCCGTCCACTCCCGCGTCAGCCGTTGTACGGCTTTGGGAGTGAAGCGGTAGGCGCTGGGCATTTCTTCCCAAACTAAGAGTCCCAGCACGTCAGCCCAGTACAAAAATCGCGGGTCTTCGATTTTTTGGTGCTTGCGGACGCCGTTGAAACCCATTGCTTTGACTAATTCGACATCGTGTCGCAAAGCTTCGTCGGAAGGGGCAGTCATCATGGTGTCTGGCCAGTAACCTTGGTCGAGCACCAGTCGCAAATAGTAGGGGCGGCCGTTTAGCATGAAGCGATCGCGCTGGATGCTGACCGTCCGCATCGCGGTATAAGATTTAACCTCGTCGAGTAGTTTGCCGTCGGCCCACAACTGCACTTGAGCGTTGATTAAGGTCGGCTTTTCGGGACTCCACAGCAGTTCGTTGCGGTAGTCGTCGATACCAGGGTCGGAGAGGGCGATGCGGCGGTGGATTTCGCCGTTGATAACTTCGTAGGTGTCGTTGACTAACAGCAAACAGCCGATCGACAGTTTAACTTTAATTTGGATTCCCGACTGGCGATCGCCCGCGACAAACGCTTCAAAACCAATTTCCCAGCGTTCAAACTGCGGAGTCCAGCGGATGCGCTCGATATAAGTGTGAGGCACCAATTCTACCCATACCGTCTGCCAAATACCGGTCGTGCGCGGATACCAAATACTGTGCGGCTCTATTTGCCAGTCTTGCTTGCCGCGCGGTTGTTCCAAATCTTGCGGGTCGTCGTGGGCCCAGACTGTAACCCGCTGCATCCCGTTGAGATTCACAACTGCTGTAATGTCTGCGGTGAAAGGAGTGTGTCCGCCTTCGTGTTCGATGACAAACTGACCGTTCACCCAGACGCGGGCGCGGTAGTCTACGGCCCCAAAGTGCAGAAGAACTCTGCCTTCTGTGTGGGGTATGTCAAATTCGCGTTCATACCAGCAGTTGGCGTGAAAATTCGTGTCGCCGATCCCGCTTTTTGCCGATTCTGGAGCAAACGGCACTTCTATAGTGTGAGTCCACTCAGAAATATCGATCGGCTGCACGCAGTGGCCCGCGTCATCATAAGCAAATCTCCACTGACCATTGAGACAAATCCAGTTGCTCCGGCGCAGTTGGGGGCGCGGATAACCTGTTTTCCGTCCTTGAACTGTCACCTTACTATCAAGAGTTGCAGACTCTTCTATCTCGCAATTTTCTAGCTCTCTACCTAACCAACTCATCGGCACATCTACCCAAAGTTATATTTATAGGTTAGCGACAATTACCCTCACTTTGACAAGTTTTTTGCTAATTAATTTGCAAAAGTTCTGCCCATTAAAACAGCCTCATCTGAAGGCTCTCTTGTGCTGAAGTCATTAGTCAGGAGAAGGAACAATAAACCAGGAAGAAAAAACCAGGAAGATTTTTCCTATCCCCCCTCTCCTCCTCTCCCTCTAGCTAGCAACACTTTGCAAACCTCCTAACGGTTCAGTTTGCTCACTTGTGAGATAAAATTCTTCCGCAAACGGCAAACAATGAAATATTTGCTGTAGTCCCGTGAGTTCAAATAGAATTCTAACTTGTTCGCTCATGGCAGAGATCAAAAGTATACATTCGCTGTCTCTAACTAATTTCACGATCGCCACTACAGCCATTAACTCGGAATTTTTCAGAAAATTTATTTTTGAGAAATCGAGCATAATAATTTTGCCACCGCTGGCCATTAGGCGCTGTATTTCTTTCTGAAACTGAGCAAATTGAGAAATTTCCAAAACCTCATGAGACAAAACAATTTTCACTAGAACGTTCATTTTTACCTCAATGGTTGTTTGAATTATTAAATAACTTTTGATGAAAACCGAGTAAGGTGCTCTCTCGGCACCTTACCTTTTTACCCGTACGTAACTCGCAGCTTCCAGCTACTTGGTAGTAGATTTGCCGTTGCCGTTGCCGTTGCCGTGGTTGACAGCAGCGACTTCTAGAGAAGCTGCGCTTGGGTGATGGGCGACTCCATTGGATGAGCTGACATTAGAGGCAGAACCGTTAACATTTTCTACCAATTCAATCACCGGCTTGGTAGTAATTTGTGTGTAAGTTGTCAGAGCTTGAGCGACCACTTGATCCATGTTGTAATACCTGTAAGTCGCCAGCCTTCCCACGAAAGAAACTCCCGGAGTTGCATCAGCCAAAGCCTTATATTTCTTGTAAATTTCGGCATTTTCCGGGCGTGGAACCGGGTAGTAAGGGTCTCCCTCAGCTTGGGGATATTCGTAGACAATGCTAGTTTTTAGATGCTCTTGTCCCGTGAGGTATTTAAACTCCGTGCAGCGAGTATATAAATGCTCGTTCGGGTAATTTACCACCGGTGCTTCTTGGTGTACAGGTACGTTCAGCGTTTCGTGCTTAAATTCCAAGGAACGGTAAGGCAGTTTGCCGTAGCAATAATTGAAATAGGAATCGACTGGCCCGGTGTAAATCATTTCCCCGTAAGGGATAAAGCCCTCAATCTCCCGGTAGTCGGTATTCAGCATCACCTTGATGTTTGGGTGAGAAAGCATTTTTTCAAACATCCGAGTGTAGCCGTGCAGAGGCATTGCTTGATAGGTATCGGTAAAATAGCGATCGTCCCGGTTAATGCGAGTAGGAACGCGGGCAATCACTGATTTGTCGAGTTCCGACGGGTCCATTCCCCACTGTTTGCGGGTGTAGTTGCGGAAGAATTTCTCGTAAAGTTCGCGACCGACTTTGCTAACAACGACATCTTCGGAAGTGCGAATGTAATCTTTTGGTTCTGCCACTTTCGCGAAGAAA
Organism: Microcoleus sp. B3-D7; assembly: GCF_036705305.1. NCBI lineage: Bacteria > Bacillati > Cyanobacteriota > Cyanophyceae > Oscillatoriales > Microcoleaceae > Microcoleus > Microcoleus sp. B3-D7. The sequence continues at coordinate 11,987 of NZ_JAUBUE010000047.1, forward strand.
TCTTCTACTTCAAATGACGTGAGATTCAGTCCGTAAAGTTTGTTTACGGTGTTGAGATTGATTGGAATTGGCAACAGTTGACCGTCAACGCTGGCGAGAACCCGGTGTTCGTAAGGCCGCCACTCGGTGAACCGCGAAAGATACTCGAAAACTTGGCGCGAATTGGTGTGAAAAATGTGGGGGCCGTATTTGTGTACCAGGATGCCGTGGTTGTCGTAGTGATCGTATGCGTTGCCGCCGATGTGGTTGCGGGTATCAATTATCAGGACTGTTTTTCCCGCCTCATTTGCTAGTCTTTCGGCAATGACGCTACCTGCAAATCCGGCTCCGACGATTAAATAGTCAAACATTGAAACACCTCTGAGTGTGGGTATGGGTAAGGAATAATTGGTAATTGGACATACAGCGAGGAGTGTTGAGTGTTAGTTTTTGAATCCGTAAAGTGTAACTCTTTAACTTCAACCTCAACATTCCTAACTTAAAACTTTCATCCGGCCTTCTGCTTTCTGCCGTTTCTCGTCGATCGCACTTTCGATCAACCCCAGCATTTCGCCCCAGGTATTGTCCCAAGAATTGTCTGCTAAAAAGGCATCTACTTCGCTCAGCCACTTCGTGCGAACGTCCGAACTTTCGCTGAGGATTTCTTCGGCACAAGCAACGAATTCTGAAGAATTGCTAGCAATCCGAACCAAGCCGTTTTCTCCGTAGGGTCGCACCACGTCGCGGATAGGAGTAGAAATCACCGGTTTGCCGGCAGCGAGGTATTCTGGAGTTTTCGTGGGACTAATAAACTTAGTCGATTCGTTAATCGCAAAAGGCAGCATGGCTATATCCCATCCGCCAAGATACGCTGGCAATTCTTGATAAGATTTGCCGCCGAGATAGTGGATATTTGGGTGAGTTGGCAGAGTTGTCGGATCGATTTTCACCACCGGGCCAATGATGACTAAATGCCAGTCCGGCCTTGCTTGGGCCATGCCCGCTAGCAGTTCGATATCCATGCGTTCGTCTATGACGCCATAAAATCCCAAACGCGGGTGAGGAATGTCTTTTTGATCGGCCGGTTCTTCTGAAAGATTCCTGGCTGTCGCAAAGTGTTCTTTTTCGATGCTGCTGGGGAAGGGGTGAATGTTTGGGTGCTGGTGCTGTTTAGCTTCGTAAAGGTTGTGTCCCCCGGTAAATACTACGCTAGCGCGCTTTAATAATTGGTTTTCATTGGCTTTTAAATCCGGGTGCGCGCCTTGGAATGCTGACAGTTCATCCATGCAGTCGTAGACTACAGCTAGCGGCTGTAAGTGGCTTGTGAAACTGACAGCCATTGGTGTGTAATACCAGAGGATGTACTGGCTAATTTCCGCCGCTCGAAACAAATCATCTAGCATGGCTTGCTGAGCAGTTTGTGCTGTTGCTTCGCTGGTTCCTTCGCTCAGGTGCGGTACTATTACCCAGACTCCGCTTTCGTGGATGCTCACATCAAGCCACCAATCTGTAGCCGCGGTAAACACAGGTTCTTCTACAAAGAATACGCGACGAGTTTTGGCACAGCGACTCAAGAGATGTTGCGGACGTTGATAGACAAAATTCCACCGCAAATGGGACAGGCAAACTAAATCTGGTGCATCTAAAGCCTCAGTTTTTGATAAGTTGGCCCGCAATGCGGGCGACGCAGCGAATTGAGATGGCGATTTGGCTGGATCTATAGAGGTAAATCGGATCTCCCATGCTCGCTCTTTATTGCTATAATTATTGTTTACTGAGTTTTCTGGGGGCGACATATTAGCCTCTGGAATTTGTCAATGAAAATTTGTCCGTTAAAAGTTGTCAATAGGATATATTTCTCAGCAGTGTCTTACTGAAAGTCGCAAGCATAAATCTGAGAACTTTTATTGACGAGCAAGCGCCGCATTCAGTGAGCCAAACAAAGAAACTGTTTAGCTGCGGAAAAAACAGGCTTATCTGCTTTTTTCAGAATTGAAACTTGGAGATAAGTTAATATTGTTAGACTTGCTATTGTTGTTAAATGTAACCCAGTTTTTCTGCCCTAACTTCTATCTGAAGGATGACTTTTATCTCAGGAGACACCTAGCTTGTATGCGGGGTTCCAAAGCCGTTAAAATGCCGATCGACCTTGTAAAATGACTTTTAACTGGCAGGTACGGGGTGAAAAAAGAGCAAGTTTTATTGCTTTATTTGAAGATGAGAGAAAATTTGCCATCAAGTTTATGTTGCTTTTTGATTTGACAAACCTTGCTTTTTTTTAACTCATCCGATCGCTAATTGGGTAAATTTGTATCCTACTATACCAAGTTGCGTCCGAGATTTCTGACTTCCGATAGATTAACAATTGACAGTTTATGCAGTGACGTTAAACTCACCGAACAGCACCTGTCTCAACAATATCACAGAAACCAGGCAACCGCAACGATAAACCTAAGATTTTGCGCGAGTCTGTGGGAAGAAACCAAGATGATGACATTGGCGCTGTGGGCGTCAGTTTAAGCTTGCGCCCACAGCACAAATGTCAATCATCCCTCTAAGGGCGGGTTCGCCACTATCTGCAATCAAAGGCAAAATAGCCACCTAAATCCGCAACTAGAAAATAGCAGCAACTTTACAGTCGGCGTCTGTCAATCTTGGCGATTCCACCTCCAAAGGCAAAATCTTGCACTGTCGAACTCTTTAAGAAATCGTGAGGGAAACCCAATTCAATTGCACTTACTTTGTCTAACTGTTGCATTTGTGCCGGGGTTAATTCAAACTCCAAACAAGCTAGATTTTCCTGAAGTTGCGAGAGTTTGCGCGAACCCACAATCGGAATAACTTCGACTGGCTGTTGTCGCAGCCAGTTTAGGGCTACTTGAGAAGCAGGTTTGCCAATTTCGGCCGCTATTTTGCTAACTTCGTCAGCAATTTTGAGGTCTCGTTCGTTAATTTTTCCAGATTCAGGTGAATTCAGCCGTTTAGCTTCGCTGGCTGTTTCTGAAGTGTTGTATTTTCCTGTCAGCAAACCGGCTGCTAGGGGACTCCAAGCTGTGACGCCAATATCAAAGGCTTTTGCCATAGGGATCAAGTCCCGTTCTGGAGTTCGCTCTTTTAAAGAATACTCGATTTGCAAGCCGATAAATGGTGTCCAACCGCGCAGATTAGCGATCGTATTTGCTTGAGAAATAATCCAAGCCGGCGTATCGGAAATGCCGATATAAAGAACTTTGCCGGCGCGCACTAAATCGTCAAAAGCGCGCATCACTTCTTCGACGGGTGTGGTAAAATCCCAAGCGTGCAGCCACAACAAATCTATGTATTCAACTTGCAATCGCTTCAAACTTGCTTCTACTGCTTGCACCATATTTTTGCGGTGGTTGCCGAAACCGTTGATTTCGCCATTCTTCATGTTGAGGCTATACTTAGTGGCAACTACCCATTTTTCGCGATCGGCTGCGATGAACTCACCGACATATTTTTCGCTAGTACCGTTGGTGTAGAGATTCGCGGTATCAATGAAATTGCCGCCCGCTTCTGCAAAGGCGTCGAACATTTTCCGGCTTTCGTCGTAGGAACTCCCCCAACCCCACTCTTCCCCAAAAGTCATGGTTCCGAGGCAGATTTCGGAAACGCGAAGTCCGCTGTGACCTAATAGTTTGTATCTCATGTCACCCTTCCCCTAGTTAATGGTTGTTAACAGTTTAGATCGGGATTTCCCAAACTGTTGCCATAAGTCGGGGTAACGGGCTTTTGTAATGTGTTAGCGCTGCGCTGAGGGTTGAATGTTTTGCCAAGTTAATCAAAATGTCGTAGCAGGGGCGATGCAGTCCCCCCCCTGCGTTTAGTTTAAAAAGCGCGCAGGGGCGATCGTCTTATTAATGTATTTAGGATCACATCAACAATTTAAAATACAGTAAAAGGGCAAAACACATATCTACCTTTAGATAGGTATTGTATGAAATGATTTAAATAAAAAAATGCTATCTTAAATAATCAGACAACCAGACAGAACTAGAGAAAAAATTAATGTAGCTAAATTAACTTTTTAGCGTTATAGTGATTTATAGATTACAAAAACTAGGTGACTCACTTGGCTGATATCGTTGATACCGCCGTTTCGGCTGGATCTTTTACAACCCTAGTTGCTGCTGTCAAAGCTGCTGGTTTAGTAGATACTCTCAAAGGCGCTGGCCCCTTCACAGTTTTTGCGCCTACTGACGAAGCTTTTGCTAAGCTTCCCGCAGGTACTGTAGAAGCACTGCTTAAGGACATTCCTAAGCTCACAAAAATCTTGACTTATCACGTCGTTTCTGGCAAAGTTATGGCCGCTGATGTGGTCAAGCTGAAATCTGCCAAGACAGTGGAAGGTTCAGAAGTTAAAATTGATGCTTCCAATGGGGTCAAAATCAATGATTCTACCGTTACAGCAGCCGATGTTGCTGCTGATAATGGCGTCATCCACATTATTGATTCAGTCTTGCTTCCTGCGTAAGCACAGACTTAGATAGCGCAATACTATCTTGAGGGCGGTGGCTGTTGTTAGCCACCGCCCTGTTTTAATTGATAGTTGAGATTTAAATATTTTACCCAGCTCAATAATTAAAACTATCGCTCTTTTGTCTGTCTAGGCGGAAGAAAAGTGGAAATCAGGATCATCTTCAATTACAGGAAGGGCTCCCTCGGCGCTATCATAATCAGGGACTAGGTTTCACTCAGCGATTTTCCTTGATTATAGTCTTCCCAGAGTGACCAAAGAGCGATATAGCGCTGCTTTGGTTCCTGAGCAAACGCCATAAGTCGGCAAAATCCAACGTGTAACACACTAAGAAAAATTGATTACCCGTTCATTATGATGGAGCTGAGTTCCACCCTCTTTTAAATCCAGAAAAACGCCTTTGAGTTGATTTGAAAAAGCGGAACGTTATAGTGGAACGCGAGCGAATTTATCAAGAGTTATAAGTTACCAGTAGAGTATATTAAATGTGGTTTTTTCGCTCCAATATAGTCATTAATTCCCGTCTTAACATAAAATTAATCACATTGAATTCCAATATTTTAAAAGCTATTTTTATAATTTTAATAAATTACTTTTACACATTCCTTAAGCCAACAATTCACTCACAGCTACGCTAAAACCTGTAAGTACACTTTGAGTGTTAACCACTTCATCCGCATTAAACAACCGCCAGCGTTGCCCTGCATTCACAAATATTAATCTAGCTTCAGGAAATAGCAACCAAACTTCTAAACATCCCGATTCCAAATATTCGTGAGCTTTCGCAAATAACTCTTCGCCGCTATCTTCGGGGGAAGCAACTTCCGCTATCAAAGGAAAACTTTGGGAAAATGCTGTAAAATTGCCTGATTCTGGCAACAATTCAGGAGTAATGTAAGCAACATCGGGACGGCGACCCTGTTTGTTAGTGCGGCAAAGAACTTCTGTAAGCACTTCTCCTCCCTGTCCGCTGGAGTCTTTATAATTTCCCCAGAAACGGGCTAATTTAGATTGAGCTAGACTGTGCTTGAATGTCATTCCTGTTTTCTCCACTAAGTTGCCGTCAACCCATTCCTTTCTATCAGCAGGTTTGACTAAAAAATGTTCAAGAGATATGACTTTTTTAGGCTCAGATTCGGGGGAATTTTTTGGTGTGTTTTCTAATTGAGGATGTGATTCTAACTCGGAGTTTTGGTCGGCATTTTTGGGTATAATTATAGTAGCTGTCATGCTCGCAACCTCTGTTTAACTATTATAAGTTTACAAGCGATCGCTCTCGATCGCATTCGATGACATGATTGAAATTGGTAGATTTGGTTTTTTCAACTTAGCCCGACAATTTATATATCATAGCAATTCAGAAAGGTGACTTTCATGATTCTCTCCCACCGTTTTTCTGAAGCCCTCACCTATGCTGCCGAATTGCACGCTACCCAAGTTCGCAAAGGTTCCGGGGTTCCCTACATTGCCCATTTGTTGGGCACGGCTAGTATAGCTTTAGAATATGGGGCAAATGAAGATGAGGCGATCGCAGCTTTGCTTCACGATGCGATCGAAGATCAAGGCGGCGCCACCACCCGCGAAGCCATCCGCCACCGCTTTGGCGATACAGTCACAGCGATTGTAGACGGCTGTACCGAAAGTGACGCGACGCCGAAACCCCCTTGGCGTCAGCGAAAACAAGCCTATATCGATCGCATTTCTACAGCTTCTGGCTCCGTCAGATTAGTCTCGGCTGCTGATAAACTTTATAATGTTCGATCGATCCTGAAAGATTACCGTCAATTAGGAGATACTGTTTGGGAACGCTTCAAAGGTGGCAAAGATGGTTCTCTCTGGTATTATCGTTCTTTAGTAGAAGCATTCCGCCAAGCTGAGTTAACGCCTATAGTTGAAGAATTAGACCGCACAGTTTTAGAATTAAAACAGTTTTCTGAAGGCTGAAGACTGAAGGTAAAAATCACTAATTATCAATTACTAATTACAGTCACAAAATGGCAAATGTTCGCTTAGAAAATATTACCAGACGCTACCAAAACGTCACCGCGATCGAAAACATCAGCTTCAAAATCCCGGACGGGGAATTTTGGGTATTAGTCGGGCCATCCGGCTGCGGTAAATCCACAATTATGCGGACAATTGCAGGTTTAGAAACCGCAACTTCCGGCAATCTTTACATCGGAGATAATTTAGTTAACAACATTCCGGCGAGACAGCGCGATGTAGCAATGGTGTTTCAAAATTACGCGCTTTATCCGCACATGACTGTCGCAGAAAATCTGGCTTTTGGATTGCGGATGCGGAATGTTGACCCGACTAAAATTCAAGAACGAGTCGAAACAGTAGCCCGATCGCTCTCGATCGACCACCTCCTCAAGCGTAAGCCCAAACAGCTATCAGGCGGACAGCAGCAGCGGGTAGCACTCGGAAGGGCGATCGCCCGCGAACCGAAAGTATTTCTTTTAGATGAACCGCTTTCTAACCTCGATGCTCAACTGCGAGACGACACTAGAGCAGAACTCAAACAACTGCATCAACGGCTGGGAATTACCACAATTTACGTCACCCACGACCAAGTGGAAGCGATGACTTTAGCTGATAAGATTGTAGTTTTAAATGGGGGAAAAATTCAACAAATTGGAGACCCGCAAAGCATTTATGCCAAACCAGCTAACCGCATGGTTGCCACATTTTTAGGCAATCCCGCCATGAACATTTTGCCGGCAATTTATACTAACGAATCCTTTCAAGTGGGAAATCAACATTTAGCCTGTCCGCCCTCGATTCAGAAAAAATTGCAGGCTAGAGAAGGACAAGGATTTGATTTGGGCATCCGTCCAGAAAATATAGAAATCTTTACCCCACAAACAGTAGAAGATGATGATTTGAAAACCGATGTTTGGGCCTTAGAAAAAGTCCCTCTTGATGTAGAGGTAAAAGTAGTGGAACCTCTGGGGCGAGAAACTTTAATTCGGGCGAGTTTGCCTTTGTTGAGTGCTGAAACTACTGTACAGTTACAAATACCTGCGAGTGTTCGCTTGCGATCGGGCGATCGACTGACGGTACAGCTTGACTTCGATCGACTATTTATATTTGACCCCTCCACTGGCGAGGCGCTGTATCCTTAACTGGATTGAACACGACTTACGCAGGGGTAATTAGTCACCGGGTTTTTTTAGTCGCAGTGCGTAAGTCTTGTTCAAGCTCAAATCTCAAATCTCAAATCTCAAATAAACTGAGCTTTCCAGTGGGAATGTCTCGATTCGTAGTTACAAAAGTTTACACTTGACATTTATTAATTTACGAAGTAATGATACGATTAGTATTGGCACAACGGCAAAACGTCCTCCCAAAAGCTGATATTTCCTGAATCGGGGCGATCTCGACCCACAACGCCAGCACCTTCGCGCTAAAAATCGGCTTTGCGCCCCGACTTGGGAGCAACTAGCGAACCAAAAACTCAGAAAAACGTTCTAGCGGCATTTTTAGATGAATCCCGACAACCTGCCTCAAATGCTGCAAACAGGATTTCACCTAACTTTAGGTGCAACTTCCTTTTTAATTGAGACATTGCAAGATCCTCTGAAGCGAGAAGAAAATCTTGACAAACTGAAGTCAGATTTTGGCCAGCTAGCCGATGAGCTGCTGGAAAAAGGAGAAATGACTGAGCGAGAAGCCCGGAATTTTGTAGATACTATTTTTTCTCAACCGGGCGATCGGGAGAATGCAGACAGCGAATCTGTCTCGCCCAAGCAATCAGATGCAGCGACTGATGCTCCTCCCGAGTCGGTTGTACAGCCTAACGTAAAGCTAGAGATTCAAGAATTAACTGCACACATGGCAGCGCTGAGGGCCGAGTTGGAAAATTTGCGCGCCGAAAATTCCCAGCATTAAAGAATCAAGAGTCTCTAACACAGCCGGAGTTTACTTGCCAACTTAATTTAACAGAACCAAACTTTAGTCATTGTCCCATTTTTCAGAACCGATCAGGTCGGCTATCCGATCGCGCAGCAAGAAGTCGCATTTTTCTAATTCGCACTCTACACAAGCCCATTCCCGGGGCGGAATGAATTGGCACAGGGTATAGATGGGCTGTTGGCGGCTGAGTACGCCCTCATGCACGAGCTGACGCGCTTCATCTTGGATCACATCTAAAGAGTATTGGATTTGGGGAATAGTGGAGTGAATCATAATGCGCCCTCAATGTTTTACTAAAAAATTTTATGGCCCTGGTAATAATATAGTCCAAACTTACGAATATGGAAGTTAAATTTTGTCCGTATACAGCTATACAATTCACTGCCGTAAATAAAAATAAATTATAGGAATCATCAGTAAGTGATGGGATCTGTCTTAGGATGTTGAGAAGCAGCACATTTTCCCGACTAGCAAGCGGATCTGCTGGAAAGCTCAATTCAGAACTTAGGAACCCGCATCGGATTCCCGGTTTCTGGATGCTTTGCCACCAAAGGCAACATTTCCGGCGAGAAACCGGGTTGATGAATTTAACTCCTAACGCCGCAAGCAGCAAAGGAAATATTTAGGAGTCCGGCAACTCAAGCATTACCAGTTCCGTCAATGCCGAATAGCACTTCAAGAACGAGAGATTGCGCTGTCGGCATTTGCCCAAAACAAAATACATAAGGAATACTCGGAGGCAAGTGTGGCAAAAATTGCTCTAAAACGTAGGGACTGCCGTAAATTAACACAGCTTGCAGTTCTCCCGTTTTTAATAATTTCTTAAACCAATCTTGAGCTGCTTCGGTCAAACCAGCACTGCCTCGGAAGCAATTGCCGCGAATGAAAATTTGCAGCAGTGTTGGAGAAAAATGCTCTGCACCTGTATTATCAGCGATCGCCCCTGTGCGATCGTCAATCAGTTGCAATTCGTAACCAAACTGTTCAGGAAGGGCGATCGCCGGAGTGTGGTTGCCCAAAAACTCACACCCCAAAACATCATCTACAACAATCAAATTCCGCAAAAGCTGGTTTTCTGCGGGTTTGGCAACCTGCAAAGGTAGATTGCCGCCAAATTTCAAAGAATCTCGCAAAATATCGGCAGCAGTTGCCCTGGCATCAGGAGTTGCCAGCAAACTTAAGTCTATCGACTTGATTGATGTTGAATCTACTGCTTTTTCCTTTTCCTTTACTAACAAACCGACTTTAGCTTTAGCCGACCAAATCCGCTTGACAGATTCCTTGATTTGTGCTTTTGAAAGTCGCCCTTGAGTGACAGCTTCACAGACAGCCAGAATCGCCCCTTCCGGGTCAAGCGGCATCAGCAAAACATCAGCACCAGCCTCAGCAGCCAAAACAGCAGCTTCATTAGCGCCGTACTTATTGGCGATCGCACCCATCACCAAAGCATCCGTCACGATCAAACCTTCAAATCCCAACTCTTCTCGCAGCTTCCCGATCAAAATTTTGCGAGAAAGAGTAGCAGGACACTCCGCATCCCAAGCCGGAATCAGCAAGTGAGCACTCATCACAGCATCGACCCCAGCAGCCATCGCCTCAACAAAAGGAGGCAACTCAACCTGGGCCAATCTCGCTGGGGAATGCGGCAAAACCGGCAATTCCAAGTGAGAATCAACCGCCGTGTCCCCGTGGCCGGGAAAATGCTTAGCTGTAGTCAAAACCGGGTGCTCACCTGCGCCGCGAATAAAAGCAGCGGCTAATTTCCCGACAATTTCCGGTGTCTCGCCAAAAGCGCGGACGTTAATCACAGGATTGTCGGGATTGTTGTTAACATCAACCACCGGTGCAAGAATCCAATTTAGACCGATCGCCCTAGCTTCGATCGCAGTGACAGCGCCCATTTGTTCAGCATATTGATCGGCTTTACCTGCATCGTGCCGCGCCACTTCGGCAATTGCCATCGGCGGCCCGAACCAAGTCGCCCCCGCGAACCGCTGGCCGACACCTTCCTCAATATCGGCCGCCAGCAGTAGCGGAAACTTGGCCCAAGACTGCAATTGGTGCGATCGAAGTGCCAACTCCGCAGCACTTCCCCCGACCAAAATCACCCCACCGACGCCCAAATTTTCCAGATAATAGCGGAGTTTGCTGGCAGTTGGTTCCCATTCGGGATAGCGAATTTGGTGGTCGAACAAGCAGCCAGAAGCGCGCACCACGAACATCTGTGCCACCAGTTCTGGTAAGGAAAGATTGTCAATCATGGGAAATTAGGAATTGTTGACTGTTGACTGTGGACTGTTGACAGGAAAGCTGTTGACTACCTTCAGACACTAATCCTCGTCTGCTTCTAAATCATCATCATCATCATCATCATCATCATCATTTTCATTGCCCTCGGCCAATTCTTCGTCATCAAACATACCTGGTTTGCGATCGGCAGAAAGCTGATTCAGCAGTATCAACATTTTATCGCCCCGTTCCAAAGAACGGTCTTCCAGAAAAATCACTTCCGGCGTTCGGCGCAGTTGCAATCGTTGGCCCAACTGGTTGCGGACGTAGCTAGTAGCAGATTTCAAACCTTCCATAGTTTCAGCCTTCGCCTCATCAGTACCGTAGATGCTGACAAAAATTTTTGTATGCTGAAGGTCTCCCGAAACAATTACATCGGTAACGCTAACCATACCGGCACCTACCCGGTCGTCCTTGATTCCATTCAGCAACATCAGGCTGACTTCCCGTTTAACCATTGAAGCTACACGCTCAATGCGACGACTTGTAGCCATAACACCTACTCCTCTACTTTCCTAATCAGCCATTTTCATCCCGATTGACAATTGTAGCGCGATCGGTCAGGGGTGTTACGGGCGATCGTCAGAGTTAGGGGTGAGATACAGCTTAGAGGAAAAAAATGTTTGATTGCCATAGGTGAATATATAGCTAATATAGAGAGGTAGAGTGAGAGACAGCTTAGAGGAAAAAAATGTTTGATTGGATTGTCAAAACCGTAGCCGATGCTTCAGGGGCAACTAACCAGCTAAAGATAGCTGAATGGGCAAGATTGAACAGGACTAACCCTTTCGATATGGGAGCCAAAAACTACCAACGATGTCTTCATGACTTAGGGTTAGGGGGAAAATATCATGAACTTGAATATAATAACGAAGATGGAAGCCTAGAATATCAATAATTTAGCCGTAATTGCCTTGATTATGATTCATAATTACCCATTTTATTATCCATCCCTAATCAATCAATCAATCAATCAATCAATTAAACAGAAACAATTCTTGTCGAAATTCCTTTATCGCTGCGTTTTTTTAGGAAATAAAACTCATGGAAAAAGAATTTACAGTCGGTCAAAAAGTCCGAGTTGTGGCGATGCCGCCTTACGTCAAAACTGCCGAACCGATGCCGATGCTGCGGCCTGCGAATTTAATTGCGATCGGCGCTGAAGGCGTTGTGATCGATCGGCGTCCCGGCAATTATTGGGGAATTCGCTTTGAAAAAGGTGCTTTTCTGTTAGACAGTCAGTACATTGAAGCGGCGGAAACTAATGTAGAAAGTAATGGGTAATCGAGAATGGGTAATGGGAATAGGGAATTGATCTGATATCAAATTCGTTGGTATTAGAATTATTCCTCTCTGTCTTCGGGAAACTCAGCGCCCTCTACGTTCTCTGCGGTTAAATCATTCCGAAACAACAGTAAACCCTATGAGAAATTAACATTTCTCTTTTCCTTCTTCCCTCAACATCCCTCCCTTAAATCTGTTAAATCCCATTGCTTGCTCGTTGCCCAACTTCCTTCTTCAACAAGCCAGCTTAGCTTCAAAAGCCAAAGAATTAACAGGAAACTCCCCCAAAAATTCCTCTAAAAGAGGAGATGTGAAGTTACAAGGTTGAGGCTTGCCCAAATGATAACCTTGAGCATAATCTACCCCAAGTTCATTTAGTTTATCCATAATTGTTTGATTTTCAACATACTCGGCAATAGTTTTAATTCCCATGACGTGAGCGATTTTGGTAATAGCTTCCACCATTGCGACATCAATAGGATTATCGACAATATGCTTAATAAAATTGCCGTCTATTTTGAGATAATCAACCGGCAAGCTTTTCAGGTAAGCAAAGGAAGACATCCCGCTGCCGAAGTCGTCCAAGGCAAACTGGCAGCCTAGTTCCTTGAGTTGCCAAATCAAGCTAGCGGCCTTACTGAGATTACCAATGGCAACGGTTTCGGTTATTTCAAAACAAATTATTTGCGGCGGTATTTGATGGATGGAAAACTGTTCCTGAATAAACTCGATAAACTTTTCTTCGTTGAGGCTGTCCCCAGAAAGGTTGATGGAATAAAGGTTGGGATATTTGCCAAATGACGATTGCAGCTCAGAAAGAGAGCAAGCAGGGAAGGTAACTATTTTATCGCTGCCTATCCCGGGGTTTTGGACTAATAAATTTGCTGTGAAAATTTTAGATAACTGGCTAAATAAAGTACGAATCACCCAGCGGTCGATCGCGTGCATCAAGTTGTAGCGTTCTGCAGCCGGAATAAACGCCATCGGCGACACCAACTCACCAGTTTCCAACTGGAGGCGCAGGAGGATTTCGCAGTGGGTTCCGGTGGTTGGAGAGTTGAGCAAAGGTACGATCGGCTGAGAGTACAAGCAAAAGCGATTCTCTTCTAAAGCTTGATGAATTTGCACCACCCACTCGGTTTCGCCGTGCTGTTTGATTAATTCTTGGTCGCCGGCTTGATAAACCTGTACCCGGTTGCGACCTTTATTTTTAGCAGCGTAGCAGGCCATATCAACCGCGCTCAAAATCGCAGATGTTGATGCTGTTTTGGGATTGATTGCTACCAAACCGATACTGACGCCGATCGAAAAAGTTTTGTCCTGCCACCCAAACCGGAATCCCTGAATGCTTCGCAGCAGCGTTTCAGCAACATTCAATCCTCGTTCGACGGGACAACTATACAGGAGTACAGCAAATTCATCGCCGCCCAGACGCGCCAAAATATCGGTTTTGCGGATATTGCTTTTAAATAGCTGGCTGACTTGGCGCAGCAGTTCGTCCCCTGCAGCATGACCGCAGGTGTCGTTAACTATTTTGAAGCGATCGAGATCCAGGTAAAGCATCACGTGTTCTTGCCCGTAACCTTGAGCGCCGTGTAGGGCGTGCTCTAGCTGGTACTCAAATTCCCGGCGGTTGACTAATTGCGTTAGGGGGTCATGAGTTGCCTGCCAGGTGAGTTGCCGCGCTTGAGTTCGCACTTGCGTGACATCTCGAAACACAACGACGGCCCCGACAATTTCGCCGCTGCTAGCGTGGATGGGTGCGACGCAGTGGTCGATCGCAAATTCGGTGTTGTTGCGGTCAATCAGCAAGCTGTTGTGTCCTTGGTCAACAATCCGACCTTCGCACAAAGCGATTTCGGCGATATTTTCGGTCGGCCGCCTGGTAGTTTCGTCAACTATTCTCAGCACGCTGGCGAGGGGCAAACCTTTAGCTTCCAATGTAGACCAACCCGTGAGTGTTTCGGCAACTGGATTCAGGGTGGAAATGCAGCCGTCGGCGTCAGTAGTGATTACGGCATCGCCGATCGATTGTAGAGTAACCTGAGCGAGTTCTTTTTCTTCAAAAAATGCTTGTTCCATGCGCTTGCGATCGGTAATATCTCGCTGCACCGACACCCAGTGGGTAACGTTCCCGGAGGTATCGGCAATGGGTACGCTGTTGAGTTCCACCCAATATGTTGAACCGTCTTTGCGGTAGTTAATCAATTCCAGGCGTAGGGGTTCTCGGCGAGAGAAAGTACGGCGAATTTTAGCGACTTGGGTTGGGTCGCTTTCTGGGCCGCGCAAGCAACTCGGGGTTTTCCCGATGATTTCTTCGGGTAGGTAGCCCGTCATTTGGGTAAAAGCTTCGTTGGCATAGATGATTGTGGGGTCGGAGATATCGCTGTCTCCCGCATCCATAATCACGATTGCGTCGTTAGCGTTCACTACAGCAGATTCTAAAAGGTGGAGCCTGGCCTCGGCCCGCACGCGGGTAGCAATTTCGCTTTCTAGTCTGGCATTAGTCAAGCTGAGCGATGCGATCGCTTTTTGCAATTCCTTAGTCCTTTCTGCCACTGAATCGTGCAGAACATCGATCGCCCCGGACATTTCCATCGGGTCAAGTACGCGAAGTATGTTGGTTTGAGTAACTATTCCCAGGAGTTCTCCCTGTTCACCCGTTACTACTAACCTGCGGACTAAACGCTGGTGCATTTCCTGATGAGCTACCCACAGCGAGTCTTCTTGCTTGAGGCTAAATAAGGGGGTGCTCATCACAGTTTGGGCGATCGTTTTTGACAAATCTATATCTAAAGCTTGAAATTCGACAATATCCCGTTCTGTGACTATACCTACTGGAATGGGGAACGGTAAATTTCTCGATAATTCTGTTGATTCGGTAATTACTACGCAGCTAACGCGGTGCTGCGCCATCAACTCGGCTAAACTTCTAACTGACGCGGAGCGAGGTGCTTGAATGACTTGTGCGGTCATTACTTCTTTCACGCGGCGCATTTTTAAGATATTTGCCGGTTTCAGCATGGCTTGGCGAATACTTTCCGGGGTAATTACTCCTAAGAGTTGACCTTCACTATCCAATATTGGTAAATGCTTAGTTCTTCGTTTCCCCAGCAGAATTAAGGCGCTGAAAATGTCTTGAGTCTCGGATTCTGTCAGAGTTGCAGCAGGCTGCCTCATTACTTCTGCGATGGTGATACCTTTTAAGTTTTTGCCCGAGGCAATCAAATCGACAAGATCCCTTTCTGTGAAGATTCCTTGCAATTGAGAATGTGGAGCAGAGTGCGAGGATAATTTTTCTAGGGATTCTTCCACGACAAAGACGCAGATACCTGTCGCGTCTCTAAATGCGCTTGAGGTGGGGGGATTTGCTATTTCTGTTAGTGGCTGATAGATATCGCTTGGTGGAATGTCTGGGTTTAGAAAACAAGTTCCGCGCCGTTGGCCCATCAGGGTAATTACTTCTGCTAGTGGGGTATCGGGCGCAACTGTCAAGGGGTAGCGGTCAATTACTTGAGCTAAGGTTGGCAGATACTTGGAGGAATCGTTTTTGAGCATATTTAATTGAGTTTTGCGATCGCGTGGACTCTGCGACATTCCAAAAAAGTGCTGCTTGCCAAGCACTAGGTGGATTTTTACTGCGCTGCTGAGACCTAATTAAAATTTATTGTTAAAAATGCAGCCGAGCTTGGACTGGGGATCAAGCCAGTGACTGCTTTTCCTCTACCTATAAAGTTATAAGCTTATCTTTATTTTAAATTAATTTTTCAGCCTCGTGACACTTTTATTAAAAACAAAGTATTTTATGTGAACTTTTTGCGATAGGATCATCCCTAAAATCATCCCTCGTATTGCGAATCATCTCCATCTTCAGAAAGACACATCGCTTGGCTATATTAGCTAACCTAGAAAAGGTTACTACAAAAAGGCACTGTCTTAAGTTCCGCAGTGTTAAGTTTTGCGAAATTATGTTTTGCGAGCTTGTCGAGACCATCTATGCGTTGTTAAGGGCAATCGATATCACAGCCCATCTGTGAATTAGATCGCAACTTGCGGAAACAACAGTGGTAAGATTGTAGATATCAAGACAAGAAGTTAAATACAGAGTCTGGTGAGGAAAAGGGATTATGAAACGCAATCTATTAGCCGCTACTTTTTTAATTACTCCGCTACTGTTGGCCGGCCCGGCTCGCGCTGAAAATCCCGCTCACGTCAAACAGTTATTGTCAACCGGGCAATGTTTTAAGTGCGACTTGTCAGGAGCAGATTTAACGGGAGCTCATTTAATTGGTGCTGATTTGAGAGAAGCAAATTTACGAGGAGCAAACCTATCTAGTGCCAACCTCGAAGGTGCTGACTTGACGGGTGCTAACTTGACGAGTGCGAACTTAACCCAAGTTTTCCTGACTAATGCCAGTTTAAATGACGCAGACCTCGATCGGGCAAATCTGACCGCAGCCATCATTAACACCGCTGACGTATCCGGCGCATCAATGGAAGACATGACTATCACTAATGCCAAAATCTACAATACCCAAATCGGCGTCGGCGGCAGCTACGACCAGTGAACTCAGTAAAAGAATGAAAACCGCCAATTTTCAGTTTAAAACCCGGTTTTTCCCAGAAACCGGGTTTTTAGTCTTTTTGTAGGCTGCCCCAGAGCCTCACATTTTATGTCGTATTTCAAGCGAACAATCTG
This sequence comes from Microcoleus sp. B3-D7, assembly GCF_036705305.1. Taxonomy (NCBI): domain Bacteria; kingdom Bacillati; phylum Cyanobacteriota; class Cyanophyceae; order Oscillatoriales; family Microcoleaceae; genus Microcoleus; species Microcoleus sp. B3-D7. The sequence goes on from NZ_JAUBUE010000047.1 coordinate 28,654, forward strand.
ACGCACCCTACTACTACCGCTAAAAACCCAAATCAACCGCAATTCGGTGCGCGCAAGCAAACCCAGAAAATGCCACCGCATTTAAACCCTGTCCGGGAAACGTACTGTCACCCACACAATACAAACCAGGCATAGAAGTTCGATTAAACGGCATTCCCAGCAAACCCATTAGCTTCTGTCGCGGAATCGGCCCGTAAGTTCCGTCTTCGCGCCCCAAAAAGCGACGGTGAGAGCGCGCCGTCCCAACTTCCATATAATCCAAACCGGCATCTAAACCGGGAAAAATCTTTTCTAATCTTTCAATAATTCTCCCTGCGGCCTCTTCCTTTCTCTCCTCATATTCCTGCTGTGAAAGTCCTTCCCACTCTTCCATCCAACTCGAAGTAAAAGCGTGAACGATGTGATATCCTGCGGGAGCTAAATCCTGGTCTAGCACGGTCGGGATTGACACCAAAACTGTTCCTTCCGGCGCTTCCATTTTGTCCCAATCTTCTAACAAAATGTGGTGGCAGGCACTACCGGCAGGGATTACGCTTGCTTCCACTCCCAAATGCAAACTCAAGAAACTGGGGGCTTTTTGATAGCGCTGCTGCCATTTCTTTTCGCTAGCGGGCATCTCTTCTGCTGGCAGCAATTTTTCAAAAGTATCCCACCGCGTGGCGTTAGAAACTATCCGCTTTGCCCGGTAAACTTCGCCGGTTGCTAGCTCGACTCCCACAGCGCGGCCGTTTTCTGTAATAATTTTTTTAGCCTTAGCTTTGTATTGAATTTTCCCGCCGCATTTTTCTAATCCTTCGACTAATTTTTGGGCAATTTGACCGACTCCGCCTTTGGGATAATTGATGCCACCGTAATGTCTGTCGGAAAATACCATTCCGGCATTAATCATCGGCGTCAAGTCCGCAGGTACTACAGACCAGTAGTAGCATTCCATGTCGATAAATTTCAGCAAAGTAGGGTCTTTTATGTAGCGCCGCGCAATGTCGCCAGTATTTTGAGGCAGATATTTTACTAATCCCAAACAGGCTAAAGGATTCTGAAAAAAGACTCGAACCAGATATCCGGGTTCTTCTAGGGATAGCAATTCCATCCCGTTGAGGCAGTTAAAGACGTTCCAGCATTCGCCGTAAAATTTGTGGATTCCTTCGCGTTCGTGAGGAAACCTGTCTGTTAATTCTTGCAAGTATTTATCATAAGCCTGGGGAACTTCAAGTTCCAAGCCGCTGGGTAAGTGATAGTGAAGCTGTACGGGGTCGGGAATCGTTTCTAAGGTGACGTTGACTGCTTTCAGGGCGCGGGTGAGGAGGTTGGTGGTGCCACGCTGTCCGAAGCCAAAAATCATGGAGGCGCCGACATCGAATCTGTAGCCTTCTCGATCGAAATATCCAGCGCTACCCCCCGGAATTGTATAGCTTTCGAGCACTAAAACTTTGGCTTTCTTCGCCGCTAGCTGGGTGGCTGTCACGAGTCCGCCAATGCCGGAACCGATGACAATCACATCAAACTCTTGCTGTGTAGGGCGGGAGTTGGGAGAAAATAACTGGGATTGGGTAGGAGCTGACATTAGGTTAAAAATCTTAATATTTCTATGATTTTACAGTCGATCGCTCCCGAAGCAAGAAGTTCGGCAACGGATTATGTAGCGGATGTAGCGGATGTCAGGAAGACCGAAGTTCGCCAATGCCCAATATCCAATGCCCAATGCCCAATGCCCGATGCCCGATGCCCAATGCCCCAGCTTCCCAAAAAAATGCGGGAACAGTCTACCATTGCCGACTGCCCCCGTCTGCCGATCCTTTGAGAGGAGAACACTAAAAATCACTATATCCTTGTTGCTAATTAATGTCAATACTATTGGAAAAATATTTCAATAAGCTGATGGAGGTCGATCGGCGAATGGGTTCTAACTCACATCTGGCACAATTCTCGCTTAACAGGCTTTCGGGCCTGTTCCACAAAGAGTGAGTTTTCTTGTGGGGAGTAGGGTTGGGCAGGAGAGCCGGCCCGTGAAAGGCTTATTAACAATGGTGCAAGATGTCAGTTTTAAGCGATGGCTGGTGCTTGTTACAATAGTCCGGCAGTCCGGCGGAGGTTTGAGCCTGTGACGGCAATCTTGAAAATGGTGCAATATCTCGATTCTCAATCTCTGGCTTGTATGCGCCCTCAAGGATGTGATAAGTTGCACAGAGCGATCGATCGCCCGTTGAGGAAGCCCTCGAAGAAGATCGATCGCACCGCATAAAATTTCTCAAACCTAGCACTCTCCCCAATTTCCTAATGTCCCTGCAACTGCGCGTTTACGTTCCCCCGCATCCGTTAATTAAACACTGGCTGGCTGTCGCCCGCGACGCCGCCACCCCATCGGTGCTTTTTCGTTCTGCGATGACAGAATTGGGAAGGTGGCTGGCTTACGAGGCGATTCGAGAATGGCTGCCGATAGTGGAAACCACAGTGCAGACCCCTTTGGGCGAATGTCCGGCGACTTTTATCAACCCGGAAGCTCCGTTAGTTGTGGTACCGATTTTGCGGGCGGGTTTGGCACTGCTCGAAGGAATTCAGACGGTTGTACCGCTGGCTTCGGTTTACCACCTCGGCATGGCAAGAAATGAGGAGACGCTGCAACCGACTTGTTATTTGAACAAATTGCCGGCGCAGTTTAACCCGGCAACGCGGGTGATAATTAGCGAGCCGATGCTGGCGACTGGCGGTACGATTATAGCGACAATGCAGGAATTGACGAAGCGGGGAATTGACCCGAGCTTGATTCGGATTATCTCTGTGGTGGCTGCTCCTCCGGCTTTGAAGAGGCTGAGTGCAGAGTACCCGAGTTTGATGATTTACACGGCAACGATCGACGAAATAGTCAACGAACAGGGCTTTATTGTACCTGGTTTGGGAGATGCGGGCGATAGAACTTACGGCACATGAACAAGTCCGTCAGTCAATTTGAGATTTGAGATTTGAGATTTTAGATTGACTCGACAGATAAATCTGGGGGCTTGTATCTCTTTTTGGGTGCGGTGAGTGGTTTCAGGAATCAGTTGCTGAAATATTTGGGGAAAAAGATGACCCTGGTTTGGTAAAAGCAGGCACAGAGAGAGTTAGAATCAAAAGTACAAGTCAAAAATAAATAGCTTTTAGCACTCATTGCCCGTGAAACTTGATTCTGTTCCGCCAAGCTTGTCTGCTTCTGACTCAGTAAACCTCAATTATGATTTGCCACAACAGGTACAACTACAAATAAAAGAGGTTACTGAGATTTGTGCTGCTTTAAACCCGGAGCCCGCTGAACTCTCAGTGACGGTAAATCCCGATATTTGTCAGGAACAAAAGAAACTGAAGCCCAAGCACTGGGCAATTTTTGCTTCGACTTTTGCAACTATTTTTTTAGCTGAAATTGGAGACAAAACTCAGCTCGCAATTTTGCTGATGACGGCTGAATCTCGAAATCCTTGGATCGTTTTTGCGGGTGCGGGTTCGGCTTTGATAGCAACCAGTTTGCTGGGGGTGTTGCTGGGAAGGTGGCTGGCTAGTCGGATTGCTCCGAGAACTTTGGAGAGAGCAGCCGGAGTGATTTTGCTGGCAATTTCGGCGGTTCTGCTGTGGGAAGTGCTGGGTTAATTGTCTGCCTGTCGGTAAGTCGTAGATTTCTACAACAGCTAACTAAGAAGTGAAAAAAATATGGACTGGCAACTTCTGGGAATCAGTTTTATTACAGTGTTTTTGTCAGAATTGGGAGACAAAAGTCAATTAGCTGCGATCGCCCTGGGCAGCAGTTGTAACTCGCCGCGGGCTGTATTTTTCGGCACGGCGTCGGCGCTGCTGCTGGCGAGTTTAATCGGTGTGGCGATCGGCTTCAGCACCGCAGAGGTGTTGCCGGAACGACTGGTAAAGGGACTCGCGGCGATCGGATTTGCGGTGATGGGCTTGCGCTTGCTGTTGCCAAAAGCAGATTTACCGGAAGCATCCGAGTAGGGCGTGTCCTCAGTCGATTTGAGATTTGAGATTTAAGATTTGAGATTTACTCCACAGATGAATCTGGGAGTTTGAACAAGAGTCTAAAATCTTGATCTCTTCACAACAGGAGTCGTTCGCAAGTATCCGTTTTTGGGCGGGTTCAGGAAACTTGACAGTATAGTTATATCAAGTCTGTTAGCATCGGAATTATTCAGATCTCTATTCTCTTAATCAGCGTGAATCAGCGTCAATCCATTGTCATCTGCGGTTAACATATTCTCTTTTTTAACCGCAGATGAGGGCAGATAAACACAGATTAACGCCGATGAATACAGAAGGGCTGCAATTCAAGGCTCGTTTTCGATCGCGCTAAATTTTAAAAAATTAGCGGGGGGCGTGAATTCACGCCCCCCGCTGCTGGTTGAGTTTTTTTTCTCCACTCAAGATCTGAGTATTGTGTCGATTAAACTTGGTTTTGGTAGCACCAGCCCAGCAGCGTACCGGCGACAGCCAACTTCAGCGCTTCCAATCCAAAATAGCCTTGGTGCAGTAGATTCATCCCGGCGGGCACTTCTGCTGCGGAATCGAACAGATTTAGCTGGATTCCTAGGGCACTCATTTGGGGTGTCAGGCCGTAGGTGTCAATCAGGGCGATCGCCAGAAGTACCAATGATAATAAAATTGCTGTGCGGCTGCGCTTGCCGAAGTCACCGACTAAATTGCTCAAAACCATCAAACCCGTTGCCACCAGGCCCGAACAGATTAACTCAACCCGGTTGAATCCCCAAAACATTAAATTTCCGGCCGTTGTAAACTCGGGAGATGTCATCATGCCCGATACGTAGAGACTGGGCATAATTACTAGATCCAAAATCAGGCTAACGCTGAGCCAGAAAATTAGAGCCACCATGACAATTGCTTGCCAGCGCGGTTTGATTGATTCTACTCTTGATGTTGTAATAGCTGTCATATAATTAGACCCTCTAAAATTTTCTTCTGCCTTTTCTAGAGTTTAACTAACTTTTTTCTAAAATTCTGTTAAGTATTTTTAAATTAATGGTAACTTTTGTGTAACATACCCTGAAGAATTGTTAAGCTCACTTATGTTTTTCATCACTTCGGTTAACTAATACTAATTCGGAAAAAGTACGGAATAAATTAATAATTACTCGCAGGACTTATGCACTGCGACCAAAGACATCTGTTTTTGACCCTGATTAAACAGCGTAACGTATTTTTTTTATAAAAACCCAGGTTTCTGCATCCAGAAATAACTCCTAATTCAACTGTAATATGCCTAAATTTCAATTATCCTCTTGGTTGCCCCGTCTCCCCCCTCAAGTCTGGATTCTTGCCGCCGGCAGATTCCTCTCCCAAAGTGGCACCGGTTTTACTTTATTTTACGCACCGATATTTTTTGTCGATCGCGTGGGTTTATCTGCTACTGCTGTTGGGATTGGTTTGGGTAGCGGTTCAGTTTCGGGAATATTCGGCAGAATTTTGGGCGGTTCTTTTTGTGATTCAAAATTTTGGGGAAGGCGGCGAACTTTATTGCTGGCTGCAGTTATTTGTGCTCTGGCTTCTTTTATACTGGCGGCGACTAATGATTTCGTTGGCTTAATTGCGGGCAATTTACTGATGGGTTTGGGCGTGGGTTTGTATTGGCCTCCAACCGAGACGATGGTGGCGGATTTAACTGAGGGCGAACAGCGACAGGAAGCTTTTGCTTTGACGCGGCTGGCTGATAATTTGGGTTTGCAAGTTGGGATTATTTTGGGCGGTTTGTTGATTGAGTTAACGGGGAACTATCGATCGCTCTTTATTATTGATGGTATCTCGTTTTTAGTGCTGTTTGCGGTAGTGGCGATCGCGATCGCCGAAACCTACAAACCAGCTAATCCAGGGGATAGAGGAAAAAAAAATCGGGAAAATGGTTGGATCGTGGCGCTGAGCGATCGAAGTCTTCTAGTTTATGCTTTAGTAAATACCCTGTTCACATTATATATTTCCCAAATCCAAACCACAATGCCGCTGTACTTTAGCAAGTTTGTCGCGGTGGGGACTAGAACAGGCTTTTCAACAGGTACAATTACCGTTTTGTTTGCTTTTAGCACGTTTTTAACTGTGGCTTTGCAACTGCCGATTGTTAAAGCTTTGAAGCCGTTTTCCCACCCGAAAGCTTTGATGATTTCGGCGCTGCTGTGGGGAATGGGATTTATCGCGATCGGCTTGACGGGAATGGCTGCAACTGGCAATCTATTTTTAGCTGTTTTAGGCTTGAGTTTTTTGTCTGTTGCGACTGTTGCTTATACGCCTTTTGCTTCTGCTTTGGTGGTGGATTTAGCCCCAGAGTCTTTGCGGGGCGTGTATTTGGCCGTTAGTTCTCAGTGTTGGGCGATCGGCTATTTAATCGGGCCTCCGCTGGGCGGTGTGGCTTTGGATAGAGGTAAATGGGCGGCGGATAATTTTTGGTTGGGTTTGGCTGTTAGTGTGATTGTGGCTGTGGTTATTTTGCAAAAGCTCGATCGAATGTTGAAAAGTAGAATCTAATATTCAGTTGTTCGTTGAAAACTAAGACCAAAAAACCCGGTTTCTGCGTCAATATCTCTCGGTTCGATACCACGATTTTTCAGAGAAACCGGGTTTGTGACTCCCCGTGCGTCCAAGACTGTAGTTGTTAGGATTAACAGTCAACAGTCAACTAACTAATTTATTTTCGTCGATCGCCCAATTTGCGGTAAACTGCTCTCAAATCAACTTGATGGTGAGCCAAAGCAACTAAAGCGTGATAAAATAAATCCGCAACTTCCCCAGCAATCCCCTCTTTGTCGTCATCTTTGCAAGCCATCACAACTTCCGCCGACTCTTCGCCAATTTTCTTGAGAATCTTGTTGTCGCCGCCCTCGAACAATTTGCAAGTATAAGAACTTTCGTTAGGATGGTCGCGGCGATCGCAAATTACCGCAAATAATTGAGATAACATATCCCCTGGCGGCGGTGAAATTTCCCCATCAACTTGGTGAAAACAACTTCTTTCTCCCGTGTGACAAGCAATATCTCCAACTTGTTCGACAGTGACTAGCAAAGCATCGCTATCGCAGTCGTAACGCAGCCCTTTGACATTTTGAACGTGTCCCGAAGTCGCCCCTTTGTTCCAAAATTCGGCGCGCGATCGACTCCAGAACCAAGTTTGCCCGGTAGAGAGCGTTTTTTGCAGCGACTCGCGATTCATCCAGGCCATCATTAACACCGTACCGTCCAAATAATCTTGGACGATCGCAGGCACTAAACCGCGATCGTCGTAACGAATCTTTTCAATTGGGATCGATCGGCTCAAACTTGATAAATCAGTAGTAGACATAATTTTATTTCAACTTGGTAAGATAGATTAACGCTTTCCTGTGGGAGATTTTTTTTATTAACCGCAGAGAACGCAGAGGAGGCAAAGGAAGAGAAAAGAGAAGATTGAGCAAGGGATGGGTAAATTGTCAAGAACTCTTTTACAAAAAATTACACTTTAGGGCGATTCCCTATGGGATAGCTTCGCTTCACGGTGCTAGTGCAACAAAGCCTAAAAAACCCAAGCTAGTATTGCTACTCATTGGTTTGTACCCTAAAATCTACTAGAATAGTTTCCTTGAATCGACCTAACCTTTATGTTGAACCGGTTATAAAATTATTCTACCAACAACAGACGTTCACTAAGGAGAAAACATTGGTTTCCACAACCTTGAAAACGACCAAATCAGAAGAAATTTTCGCCGCCGCCCAGAAGTTGATGCCAGGTGGCGTCAGTTCCCCCGTGCGCGCTTTCAAATCCGTAGGCGGACAGCCCATCGTCTTTGACAGGGTAAAAGGAGCCTACATTTGGGACGTTGACGAAAACCAATACATTGACTATGTAGGCACTTGGGGCCCGGCCATCTGCGGCCACGCCCACCCGGAAGTCATCAAAGCCTTGCACGAATCTTTAGAAAAAGGTACGAGTTTCGGCGCACCATCGCTGTTGGAAAACGTACTCGCCGAAATGGTCATCGATGCCGTTCCCAGCATTGAAATGGTGCGATTTGTCAACTCCGGCACCGAAGCCTGTATGGCCGTTTTGCGGCTGATGCGAGCTTTCACCGGACGCGATAAACTGATTAAATTTGAAGGCTGCTATCACGGGCACGCCGATATGTTCTTGGTAAAAGCCGGTTCCGGCGTCGCAACTCTTGGTCTTCCCGACTCCCCGGGCGTGCCGAAATCCGTTACCAGCAATACCCTCAACGCTCCCTACAATGACTTAGAAGCAGTCAAAGCTTTATTTGCCGAAAATCCCGGCGAGATAGCAGGCGTAATTCTCGAACCCGTGGTGGGGAATGCGGGTTTTATTACCCCGGATGCAGGCTTTCTCGAAGGTTTGCGGGAAATTACTAAAGATAACGGTGCTTTGTTAGTTTTTGATGAAGTAATGACCGGTTTCCGCATCGCCTACGGCGGAGCTCAGGAAAGATTCGGTGTCACCCCGGATTTGACTACTTTGGGTAAAGTTATCGGTGGCGGTTTGCCGGTGGGAGCTTACGGGGGAAGGCGGGATATTATGGGAATGGTTGCTCCTGCTGGCCCAATGTATCAAGCGGGTACGCTGTCGGGAAATCCTTTGGCGATGACTGCTGGGATTAAGACTTTGGAATTGCTGCAAAAACCCGGCACTTACGAACAGTTGGATAAGATTACCAAAAAACTGTCTGACGGATTGCTAAAAATTGCTAAGGAAGCCGGACACGCGGTTTGGGGCGGGCAAATTAGCGGGATGTTTGGCTTGTTTTTTGCGGCTGGCCCGGTTCACAATTACGAGGATGCGAAGAAGTCGGATTTGACGAAGTTCAGCCGCTTTCACCGGGGAATGTTGGAGCACGGAATTTATCTGGCTCCTTCGCAGTTTGAGGCTGGATTTACTTCTTTGGCTCATACTGAGGAAGATGTCGATCGAACTTTGGCGGCAGCGCGTGAAGTGATGGCAAGTATTTAACGTGTGTAGTAAGGATGTTCGTTCTTAAAACTCAGGAATAAATAATTAAAGTCCTTGCTGTTTATTGGCAGTAAGGACTTTAATTATTAACTGCTTTATCAAATAAAGTCCTGAATCGTATACTGAGTATTCAGGACTAGCTCTTAATCAGGTTTACAGTCTTTTTTACTAGATCTGCACAGGGTAATTTCAGTTTAAAGGCGTGAGGAAATTACAAATTAGTAATTATAGAAGCTCTCTACTTTACGGTAGCTATCCCTAACTTAGCTCCCTTAATTCGGCGTAATCGATCCATAACTTCCACAACATTTCCGTGATTGACGCTTCTATCCGCATTCAGCACAATTAATGAGTTCGGATTTGACCCCATTACCTGTCGCACTGTACTCTCAATCTGCTCTAAGTTGACTGACTTTTTATCAACCAATAATTTTCCCTGAGCATCAATGGTGACGGTAATTTTAGCAGGCGAGTCCTGAACTTGAGAGGTTGCTGCTTTCGGTAAATTTACGGGTAGACCCTCGGATTTGGATAAAGACAAAGAGGAAACAATGAAAAACGTCAATATGGCGAAGGTTACATCAATCAGTGGCACGATGTTGATCTGGGGAATACTATCAGGTTCATCGGGTAGGCGCATAGTTAGATTCTCTTGGTAGTTTTTCGTAGTGGTGACGGTACAATAGCTCTAGCTGACCTCCGGCTTCCTGCATAAAAGCTATCTGCTGTAAGTAAAACCCGCGAAACATATTAGCAAATACGAGTGTAAAGATTGCCACTACTAACCCCATTGCCGTAGAAACGAGGGCTTCGCTAATCCCCCCGGTAACGCCCGCGGCATTGGTGCCTGCAGCATCTCCCAGTTTGAGGGAGTCAAAGGTGGTAATTAAGCCCAAAACTGTTCCGAGCAACCCAAATAGCGGGGAGAGGGTGATAATGGTGTCAAATATTGTATTGAATCGCTTCAAAACGGGGATTTCTGCCTGAGCTGCACTCTCTAAGACCAAACGAAATTCTTCGATGTTGGGCGAGTCTAATTCTAATGCTTCCAAAAAAATTCTGGCTAACGGCAAATCAGCGTTTACTTGTAACTTTTTGATGGCGGAATCCGGGTTTTGACTGTAAAGTCTTAGCACTTCCCGGACGACCCGCCGCTGTCGCCGATTCACTTTAAACCAAAAGACAAGACGCTCTAAAATCAGTGCGACTGCTGCGATTGACGAGGCAAGCAGCGGCCAAGAAACAATGCCCCCAGCGCGAAAAATGTAAATGAAATTATCCATTAGTTTGTATTCTCGTTAGCTGTGTTGAGTGATCGCAAGCTGCCTAATGTTGCAATTAGCCCGATCGAAGGCTGGTAGAGTTTCTGCGTCAAGTCGGCACAAGTGATTCAGACTGCGAATTGTTGCACTCAAGGGCGATCGCGATCGCACAAACGCATTACCTGTATGTGACTATCTTCGTCTTTACCCAAAATGCTTCTACTGCGATCTCGACCGATTTTTCTACCAGTGCTTGCTAAAGATTTCCGTTAGGACTTGACAATAATCTTCAATAATTTAAAAGATTCTCAACTAGGTTTCCACAAAATTCAGTGTTTGTCAAGCCATCATCCAAAATTTAAAATAATATTTGCTTATTTAATTTATTTTATAAATTTAATGTCGTTATATAAAATATTCTCTGAAAAGCTTGAGAGTATTGAAATTTATTGGTAGATTACGGGCTAAAGTATTGTATTTAAGGCATTGTGGAACCTTGCCCTGCCAGAATCAGAACATTGACAGCACCCACGAGAGCGACGTAGGCGCACCCAAAGGAAATGCTGATTGGTAGTGTCTACTCGCTATATCAAAATAAAATAATGAAAATTAATTGCAAGAGTCTTGAACAGGGTGACAGTCTTCTTATAGGATGGGTAGGTTCATAAGTGATAGCAAGCTCAACCCGCAGTTGGTAGCTTGTTTCGGGTTATGTGGGGGAGCCAGCGAGGACGTTGCCAACCCATCCATCAAGGAGATTCATAAGGCATGAGTTTTTCAAATATTTCGGCGACGCAAAGAGAACAACAAGAAGAAGCTCTCAAAAAAGTTCTGGCGATCAGTATGTTAGCCTCAACCTTCCTGCACGGTGTCGCGCTGCCGTTGAGCCTCAACTTGGTCAAACCTGCTGAATTTGCAGAGGAACCCATTGAAGTTGTTGTGCTTGATGAGCCCAAAGTAGAGGAAACCCAGCCAGAGCCGACTATTCCAGAAAAGGTATCTCCCCCACCTGAGACGTTAAAACCAGAACTGCCAGCAGAGCCAACTCCCCCAGAGGAGTCACCCGTAGCCGCCACGCCACCGCCGATTCCAGAGGAGTCACCCGTAGCGGTAACGCCACCGCCGATTCCAGAGGAGCCACCCGTAGCGGTAACGCCACCGCCAATTCCAGAAGAGCCACCCGTAGCGGTAACGCCACCGCCAATTCCAGAGGAGCCACCCGTAGCGGTAACGCCACCGCCGATTCCAGAGAAGCCACCCGTAGCGGTAACGCCACCGCCGATTCCAGAGAAGCCACCCGTAGCGGTAACGCCACCACCAATTCCAGAGAAGCCACCCGTAGCGGTAACGCCACCACCAACTCCTCTGGAGCCTTCCCCCCCACCTCAACAAGATTTTAATTCCCCAGAAACTCCTAAAACCCCGATCGCCAAGGAACCCGAAACCCCTTCGCCCGATCCTCCAAAAAGCGAACCACCCGTTACCGCCTCCCCCCTCAAGAGTGCTGGGAGACTCCCAGACTTTACAAAAGATGCTGGAAATCCCAACTCCTCCGACAGCCCTGAAAAAAATAACCCACTCTCGTCATCTGCTTCGGCGGGTAGCGGGGAGCCTTCCTCAGAGCCATTAAATCCTTCTTCCGGGCCCATACAGCGATCGCCCGGGGCCGGGTCGCCTGTCACACCTGCTAGGCCAGGAGGCGGTGGCAATTCTGGAAATGCGATCGGAGGTTTAGGAAACCTTGCCTCTGGTGGCCCCGGAGGCGGAAGCCCTGGAGGTGGAAGCCCTGGAGGAAGTGGGTCGAACTCACCATCTGGCGCCAGCGAAAATGGCGACCTACCTTCCTCAGAGCCATTTGGGGATGGTTCGGGGCGATTGGGAAGATCGACGACGGCTGGCTTACCAGGCTCTGGAGGCGGAGGCCCTGGAGGCGGAGGCTCTGGAAGCGGAGGCTCTGGAAGCGGAGGCTCTGGAAGCGGAGGCCCTGGAGGCGGAGGCCCTGGAGGCGGAGGTTCTGGAGGCGGAGGTCGTGGAGGCGGAGGCTCTGGAAGCGGTTCGGGGTCAGGGCAAAAACCGACAAATCCAGGAAGAGGGGGGAGTCCTTCGCGCGCTCCCGGCACGCCTGGAGGCACTTGCATTAGTGGCTGCGGTAAACCTAACTATCCGAGCGCAGCCAGAGAAGAAGGGCGCCAAGGCCAAGTGGAACTCATTTGTGACATTGACCCCAACGGTAAGACAGTCAACATCAAGATCTTGACTCCTAGCAAATACAACGACTTGAATCGCGCAGCCATGAAAACAGTAGAAGAAAGGAAATATGCCCCATCAGAGAGTGGCATTCAAGGAGAAAGAATAACCATTACCTTCCTGCTCACTGACTAGGGATTTTTTTGAGACTCTAGCAATTTGGCTGGAAATTCTATAGCAATGTCCAAGGAATAGCAAAGTTAAAAGTTGAATTTTTTGTGAATTATGAATTTGGGAATGTCGTCACCAATATTAAGTAAACTTCAGCGAGTTGGACTCGTTCTATTACTTGGTTCCAACTTGGGAATGGCTTTGTTGTTTGCCAACCCTCACAGCGCAATGGCAGGAGTAATTACTTTACCCGATGGCGGACGTTGCGAGGGAGAATTGAGTGAGGGAAAACTTAGCGGCCCCGGCAATTGTCAATATGCCAACGGCGATCGCTACGAAGGCCAATTTCTCAACGGCAAACCTCACGGTAAAGGCATCTATACTTTTAAAGAAGAAGGTCGATACCAAGGAGAATTTGCCGATGGTGAATTCAACGGTCAAGGTGTCCGCGAATTTGCTAACGGCAACCGCTACGAAGGCACTTTTAAAAACGGTGAGTTCGACGGTACAGGAACTTTTACCTCAACTAACGGCATTCGTTACGAAGGCTCTTTTACCAATGGTTCTCCCAGCGGTCGCGGGGCTTTTACGTTCAGTAACGGCACTCGATGCGAAGGAGATATTAAAGAAGGAAAAATTAACGGCAAAGGCGTCTGTCAATATGCTAATAAGAACCGCTACGAAGGAGAGTTGCTGAATAATGTGCCTAACGGGCCGGGAATTTATACCTTTGCTGAAGGAGGTCGTTATGAGGGGCAATTTAGTGAAGGGCAGTTTCACGGTAAAGGGGTTCGCGAATATCCGAACGGCAACCGCTATGAAGGAGAGTTTGTGAAGGGCAATACTCAAGGTCAGGGTTTGTTTACTTTTAAAGAAGGGGGACGTTATCAAGGGCCGTTTGACAATGGAGAATTTAGTGGTGAAGGTGTCCGTGAGTTCGCCAATGGAGATAGCTATAAAGGCACTTTTGTCAAGGGTAAGATGAGCGGGAAAGGAGTTTACATTTTTAAGAATGGCGATCGCTGCGAAGGCGAATTTAGGGATGGTCAGTTCAACGGCAAAGGTACCTGCATTTACGCCAATGGCGATCGCTATCAAGGTGAATTCCTTAACGGGAAAAAACACGGTCAAGGTTCTTACATTTATGCAGATGGAACTAAGCTAGAAGGAAATTGGCAACAAGGTAAACTAGAAAAATAGTCGTTTTTTCTTTTCCGCGCCACTCTCTTTCTAAAAAAGCAGTGAACCACTTTTAACACAATTGGACTAGGTTTTTATTCCATTTGGATCTCAGGCGGAGTTAGATACCCTGCTAGCGGCTCCTTGCAAGACTTGCCACAATTGGGCTTGTTCTAGATCATCCAATATGCTGTTAGTTCCATAGTGGCGTTGTCGTCGATCTCCTACAGATTCTACCCCCGAAGAGTTGTATCGCTTGACTACACAGTATATCTTCCAGTTGCGACTCTAGCACGTGATTGAGCTGACCTCCTCAGTTTTTTTCCCTCTTATCTAAAGCCGCCAATTTTATAGTTATTCGCGGCTAAGAGTCAGGTCCGCCGACCGCTGCACCCCCCAAATCGCCGATCGTCCGCAGGTGCAGCTTCCCCAAATAACTGATCGTAATTTTTAACAAACAAATTTGAATTCTTGCTTGACATTAGCAGCAGACTTGTTTTACTTTAACAAGATTACTGCAAATTATTAGTGATAAGCCATTAACTTGTTGACAGCTACCCGAGTGTATCGTCGCTCGTGTCAAGACACTCGATTCAAACAGCGACCACAGATAGCTGCGCCTGTTACTGACAGGCTGAGTTTTCGTATTTGCTCGGGTAGATTTTCACCAGAGCACAACTCGGGAGTGCAGCTCAATCAGTGCATTCACTCTTATAGATGGTGTAGCAGCTCAAGTTTTTAAGTGTGGGGTGTGAAGGAAAATGAAACTGCGTGTACCTTTTTTATGTGTTGCACTGCTGAGCGTTGGTATCATGCCAGTAGCAGCGGCAGGGCCAAGAAGTTTCTCTGAGGGCGCTAACTCCGACTCTGCTGAAGGTGCACCCGCACTCGCCCCCGATCCGAGTTCAGTAAATCCCTCAACAGCCGACGATCGCACTCAATGGTGGGCGATTCCTTCTGTCATCCCGTCCCAAAAACCGCTCGCAGAAAAGCCATCATTTGAAAGCGAGGAGTTAGAAGTCAAGCTACCTGTAGAGAAGCAAGTCCAAAAACTCAATTCACACTCGACAGTTGCTTCAGAAGACAGGAGAAATATCAAAAAAAGCTCCTCAGAAGCAGGCAGGATGCCTGTTGCACAAGGTGTATTGAAGGTATCTAGTAATAGCGCTCGCGCTTCTGCTAATCCTGATATTGAACCAATAACAGACATACCAAAACTCAACGACATCGATCGCCCTAGCACCAGTGTTGAAGGATTACTTGAGCCATCGCCGTCAAGTTTTATTGTTTCTGAGGCTGTGCAAATCTCTCAATCAGTCGTACAAGTAACAGGTGTAAAGCTGAACCCTACTGCGGCTGGTTTGGAAGTCATCTTAGAAACTGAAACGGGTCAATTGCTGCAAGCTATTACCAGAACAGAAGGCAAAAGTGCGATCGCCGAAATCGAAAATGCTCAACTAGCTTTACCGTCGGGTGAGGAATTTCGCGCTCAAAATCCCGATCGAGGAATTGCTGAGGTGACAGTAACTCAGCTTGAAGGTTCGCGCATCCGAGTCACCGTTACCGGAGAACAAGCAGCACCACCGGCACAATTAGTAGAAAGCGATCGCGGTTTAGTTCTCAGCGTGACTCCTGTAAATTCTGACCAACTTGAAATTGTCGTTACTGCCACGCGCACTGAAGAATTTATACAAAATATACCGCGCTCGGTGACAGTAATTACCCGTAGGGAGATTGAGCAACAAAATCCCGTGTCGCGAAGCCTGCAAGATATTGTCGGTCGGGAGGTTCCAGGCTTAGGGGCTTCGACTCAATCGAGAAATCAATTTGGGCAAAACTTGCGCGGTCGCAATATTTCTGTCTTAGTTGACGGCGTACCCCTGACCACAAATACTCAACCTCGGGGCCTGCAAACCATTGCTCCCAATGCGATCGAGCGAATTGAGGTGGTTCGCGGCCCCAATGCGATCTACGGAAGTCAGGCCACAGGCGGGACGATCAATATCATTACCCGCAGGCCGAGCGAAACTACGCTGTCTCAACAGTCAGAAGTAGGTCTGACAGCAGCAGCCGGCAACCGACGCTTCCTAGAAAGCGGCAGTTTTGGCAACTACATCGCGCATTCCCTATCGGGTACAGAGGGCGCTTATAACTACGCCCTTTCCTTTTCACGAGAAAGCACCGGCACTTTTTATGATGCTGAAGGCGATCGCATTTTTAACGATCGCCCCTTAGATCAAAGCGTAACCTTCAATGTATTAGCTAAGGCAGGAGTAAACCTAGATTCTCAACAGCGCTTACAATTAACATTCAATCACTACCGTTCCACCCAAGTCGATAACGAGTACATCAACGATTTGAGCGTCAATACCCGCCCGGCCGGAACAGAAAAAGCCCGCGCTTTGAGAGTAGGAGAACTGGAATTTATTGACTCTACCCCCCCAAGAGATCAAAATACTCTCCTTAACTTCACCTACACCAACGATCGGCTTTTTGGCAGCAGCCTTCAGGCTCAAGCTTACTATCGGTACAATACTCTAAATTTTTTCCCAGGGGATTTTCGAGAGGCTTTTTTTGAAAATATTACGTTTGGACAAGTAGAAAATCAAAATTGGGGCGGTCGCTTGCAGATTGAGACTCCTGTATTTACAGTAGCTAAATTATTGTGGGGAGTTGATTATAACAGCGAGTACAACACCGTGGTGCAGGATATTTTCGATCCTGTGGCTTTCGACGAAAGCGGCGGCCGAGTTTACCGTAAAATTAACGAGCGCGTTGAAATACCGCGTTATGACCTCAGCCAGCTAGGTTTGTTTGCTCAGTTCCAATGGGATATTAGCGATAACTTTTTAGTCACTGGCGGATTGCGCCACCAGCGGGTTGGTTTCAGTGTTGACGACTACACTACCTTCCCAGGCAATGCAAATATTGAAGGTGGAGATTTGGACTTTAATAACACCGTGTTTAATGCCGGTGCTGTCTATAAAATCACAGACACATTTAATGTGTTTGGTAACTTTGCTCAAGGTTTTAGCATACCAGATTTTGGCAATTTGCTGCGCCGTCCGCCAGCCGGATTTTCGATTGGGGGCGATTTTCAACAATTAGAAGCGGTAAGAGTTGACAACTACGAAATTGGGGTGCGCGGCAACTGGGAACAAGTAAATGCGTCTATTTCGGGTTTTTACAATACCTCCGAATTGGGTGAAAGTTTTGTATTAGACGATCGCGGTTTTCCCATAGGAATTAATCGGGCTCCGCAACGAATCTATGGGGTTGAAGGAACTCTCGACTGGCGGCCGGGAGGGGGATGGCAACTCGGCGGCACTGCAACTTGGCAGGAAGGTGAAAATGATGTCAATCAAGATGGAGACTATTTGCCTCTCAATAGCAGCATTATCTCACCTCTGAAGCTGACGAGTTATATTCAACACCAAACTACCCCGGGATGGCGCAACCGACTGCAACTGGTTTATATCGGGAATCGCGATCGGGCTTTTGATGAAGGAGTTGACCCTGCGGACATCGATAACTATTTGGTGGTGGACTATATCGGCAGCATCGCGATCGGGCCGGGTACGTTAAATATTGGCATTGAGAACTTGTTGGACACCCAATATTTCCCAGTTCAGTTTCAACGTGCCGGCGGTTTTGATAATTCCGAGAGGTTTGCAGCTAGAGGCAGAAGCCTTAGCGTCCGCTACACGCTCAATTGGTAATTAGTAATTGGTAATTGGTAATTAAAACCAGTACATATCCAATTACCAACTGCTATATCAAATCTCGTTAAACCCTTATCAAAAAAATGTTTGTAGTAAGCCATAAAGGGTTTTGAAGCCTTCAAGTCTCACTACAAATTGACGGTAAATTTCTAGGACAAAGCGCATGATAAAAATCGCTTCGCTGGGAACCTGTACAGGAAAGCTCGTTGAGAGTGGCGATAGTTGCTCAGATATTTTTCACCTCTCAGTAGCAGAAATTAGGGATATGTTTAAATCATGCGGTCTAATTCTTTTTCGAGGATTTGCCGTCCATCAGAAACAGTTTAAAAAAATTGCCGAACAATTTAGCTCTAAATTCGTTCGCGATGATGTCAAAATTCGGGCAGATTCGAGCGACAGAGCCATCCATCTTGTAAACGAAGGAATGGGATATATCGCTCCTCATGCTGAAGGCGCTACTACTCCTTTACGACCCGATGCCGTTTGGTTTTGTTGTGAGCTGTCGGCCGCCGATGGTGGCGAAACTTTATTTGGGGAAGGCGTACAAGTCTGGTCAGAATTAAGTGAAGAAGTAAAGCAGTTATTTTTGACTAAAAAAAACAAGTTTATTCAAAATATACCTGTTGCTAACGGGAAGCATTTTTTAGGAGAAAATGCTACGCTAGCTGATGTCAAAAAAGCGCTGAACTGTTTTGAAGGTGTCAAATACACAATCAATGATGACCAGTATGTGACTCTAGGTTATGTTTGTTCTGCTGTCGTTAAAACAAAGTATGGTAATGACGACTCCTTTGCTAACGGTATTATCAACGAACAAAGAACTAGAAAAGTAATTTATGAAGATGATTCCCCAATTCCCGATGCAGCGATTGGTGAAATAAAGGAAGTTATGGATAGACTGACGGTTGCAATATCGTGGCAATCTGGTGATTTAGTTATGATTGACTATTCAAGATTTTAGCACGGCAGACAGGCTTTTACCGACAGTCGGCGTAAGATTCTATTTGCCAACAGTATGCTGAATTTTTGAGTTTCACTTTTTTTTAAAGATGGGTAGGTAAAAATGTCTTTCAATGTTTCAAAATCAGCTTTTTTTATTAAAAGTAGGTCGTTCCTACTTTTACCGTTTATTCTTAGCCTGATCCTTGTCTTGTTTACCAGTCAATATAGTTTTGCCACCGCTCCGACTCGTGCTGAAATCCTCTGGGACACTTATGGAATTCCTCATGTTTATGCCAAAGATACCAAAAGCCTTTTCCGCGCCTTTGGTTGGGCACAGATGCAAACTCACGGCAACCTGATTTTGCGCCTCTACGGACAGGCGAGAGGAAGAGCAGCAGAATACTGGGGAGAAAAATATTTAGAATCAGATCAGTGGGTACGAACTATGGGAATTCCTATTCGCGCTCGCTCTTGGTACGATGCACAAAATCCAACTTTTCGCAGCTATCTCGATGCTTTTGCTGCTGGAATTAATAGTTATGCTGCAGAACATAGCGATGCGATCGACAATGAAGTTAAAGCCGTGCTGCCAATTGATGGGGTAGACTTGCTGGCTCACACTCAGCGGGTGCTGAACTTCACGTTTGTGGTTAATCCTCAGGAAGTCAAGGACGTTATATCAAATCCGGTAACATCGGAATTAATATTACCCACAGCCAGGACACAGCAGTGCCGTGTTCCTACAATTAATCAGGGTAGGGACAGGACACTGCCATGTCCTCTAGATAATTCCGGTGCAACCGAAAACGATATTAATGATAGTTTTCTCGGCTCTAATGGCTGGGCGATCGCACCTTCCCATTCAGCCACTGGCAATGCGATGCTGCTGGCTAACCCGCACCTCCCCTGGTCGGACTTATTTCTCTGGTTTGAATCACAGCTAACAGCACCAGGCATCAATGCTTACGGGGCTTCGTTGGTTGGCATCCCCGTGCTGACAATTGCTTTCAATGATTCTCTCGGCTGGACTCACACTGTGAACCGGCATGATGGCTGGGATGCCTACGAACTGACACTGGCAGATGGTGGCTACCGCTTAGACGGTACAATCCAAGCCTTTGAAACAGAAGAACAAATCGTTGAAGTCAAGCAGGATAGCGGTTCTCGGCGCTCCGAACCCTTGACGGTGCGACGTTCTATTTACGGGCCGGTGGTTGGCAAGAAAGAGGGTAAGGCTGTGGCGTTGCGCGTTGTTGGCCTCGATCGACCCTTAGCACTTGAGCAGTGGTGGAATATGGCACGATCGCACAATTTAACTCAATTTGAGGCGGCGCTCGCACCCTTGCAGATTCCTATGTTCACGGTGCTGTACGCCGATCGAGACGGACACATTATGCACCTGTTCAACGGTCAAGTTCCGATGCGGGCCGGCGGAGACTTTAAATACTGGCAGGGCGCGATCCCAGGCGACACATCGAGTACGCTGTGGACGAAAATTCATCCCTATCAAGATTTGCCGCGCTCGATCGATCCCCCTAGCGGCTGGTTGCAAAATGCGAACGATCCACCTTGGACAACAACATTTCCGCAGGCGATCGATCCCGATGATTACCCACCCTATATGTCGTCTCGCGGCCCGATGTACCTTCGAGCTCAGCACTCTGCGAAGATGCTGATTGAAGATGAAAACATCTCTTTTGAAGAAATGATTGAGTACAAGCACTCAACGCGAATGGAATTAGCCGAGCGCTTGCTTGACGATCTGATCGTCGCTACCCAGCAGCAGGACAATAAATTAGCCCGCCGTGCGGCTGACGTGCTGGCTGTCTGGGATCGCAAGGCGGACGCGGATAGTCGCGGCGCGGTACTTTTTGCTGCTTGGGTTCAAGAGATGGGTTCCCCTATCTCGTTTGCTATTCCTTGGAATGAAGACTCTCCGCTAACTACGCCCGACGGTTTGGCAGAGCCTGCTGCTGCTGTGACTGCCCTTGGTGCTGCTGCCACCAAGGTAGAAGCTGCTTATGGAGCGCTGGACGTGCCTTGGGGAGATGTTTTCCGGTTGCGCGAAGGCGCTGTGGATTTGCCAGCAAGTGGAGGGCCTAGCAACTTGGGTATTTTTCGGGTACTCAGTTTTGCTCCCACCCAAAACGCCCGGTTTCGAGCTGTTGAAGGCGATAGTTACGTGGCGGCGGTCGAGTTTTCCAATCCAGTAAGGGCAATGGTACTCACCAGCTACGGCAACTCGACGATGGTTGGTTCACCGCAAGATGGCGCTCAGTTGCAGCTATTGGCGAGTCAAGGTTTGCGACCGGTTTGGCGATCGCGCACAGAAATTGAATCTCACTTAGCAAAACGCGAGGTGTTTTCTGGGTCGGATCGAGCCGTTCAAAGTATCAATTATGCACCGTGAGGTACTTATGAAATTGCGCCCGATCGCATTAGTTTTGCACCGCTATGTAGGTGTGATGGTGGGAATCCTGCTAGCGATCGTCAGCTTAACTGGCAGTTCATTGGTTTTCTGGAAAGAGATCGAGGTTTTCCTCAATCCCCAGATGTTCCAAGTTATCCCGCAGGGCGATCGGGTATCTGTACAGTTTGCGATCGATACAATCCGTTCAGCTTATCCCCATTGGCAGCTTAATTTCCTTGAGCTACCTCGCGCGTTAGATAGTGTCTATACAGCGAGAATGCTGTTAAACAGCGGCGATTTTGCCCACGTCTATCTCAACCCTTACACGGGAGAAGTTCTGGGTTTTCAGCAGTGGGGCCGGACTGTTATGAGTTTCATTTATAACTTCCATGTCAGCCTTCTGGGAGGCAAATTTGGCGAAACAGTTGTTGGTATCTGTGGACTGCTGTTGCTGCTGCTGAGTGTAACTGGAATCATTTTGTGGCCTGGTTGGAAAAAGCTGGTAGCCGGCTTGGCAATCCGGTGGCGTTCTGTGCCTCAGCTAATCAACTACGATCTTCACAAAGTCGGGGGGATTTTATCTTGTGTCTTTCTGATTGCGATCGCCTCCACCGGCACAGCCATGATTTTTCACACCCAGTTTAAGGGCGTGATTTACTCGCTCGCCGGCACGCCAAAAAACCCCGAATTAACATCAAATATGGTGGCAAATTTGCCACCAGTTACAGCAGATATTATTTTACAAAAAGCGGACTTGGCGTTACCCGGAAAAACCATTTACATTACCTTTCCCAGCAAACCGCAGGGGACATTCGTAGTACGTAAAAAACTGGTCGGAGAGATCCATCCGAACGGTAGCAGCAACGTCTATCTCGATCGGTACAGTGGAGAAGTTTTGCGGGTAGAAAATGGTTTTACAGCCCCTGTGGCATCCCAAATTATAAATTTGTTGTTCCCGGTACATATCGGTGCTTTCGGCGGGTTGACAACACGCATCCTCTACGTTTTCATCGGGTTGACGCCGACATTGCTATCAATCACTGGTCTGGTACTCTGGCGCAGGCGACAGTGGAGATTAGCTCAGCGGCGGGAAGCAAGCCGGCAAATTACCGCGATCGTAGTTGAATCTCAAAAATTTTCTCCGCTCGCAGAATGGCCTTGGTTTTGAAAATGATCGATCGGGATTAAAGTGAAACAGTATAAGTTTCTGTTGGTGCAGACAACAATGCTATCGCAGAAGGCAACAATTCCATTAGACATCTCCCAAAAAGAAATGGTTGACCGAGTGCTCTTAAATTATCAGGGAATTTTACCTCAAAAAACCTGAGTCACAGCGGAGAATATATTGAGAAACATCCATCCGAGACTCAAAGACTGTTGGGTAGATATTACGACCAACTAATCGAACTAATTACTAATGCAGAAAATCTGTAGACTCGCCACAAAAGACATGAAGAAAATCAGAAAATCCGAATCATTAAACCTAGCAGCGGTCGTCACCCTAAACTAACGATATCAGACCCAATTATTTTGACCCACCCTGTATCTGCATCACCTACCAACCTTTGAAATTCTTAGGGTACAATTTGGCCGAGGCGAATCAACCGCTAATTATATTTTTCACCATTGGCTAAAACACTTGAGAGAGTTATTGTCTGCTTCCTTGTTAGAACAAGTAAAAAAAAGTGATTTTGATTTGGCATGGATGCTGGAAATTTTGACATAATTGGAGTTAATAGTAGATAGCTACGACCAGTTTATAGAAAGACCGAAAGATGATCGGTAACAGAAAAAAACTCACTCGGGTTCGCAAAAAAGACACACTAAAAAGAACCAGGCAAGAGTCATGCCATCTGGTAAAGAAATCGTTGATGTAGTAGTTGGAGAAACCGGAGCAATGGTAGATATAAAAAATTGGACAAAACAGCGATCGCCCTGCCGACCCCTCACAAAAATTTCAAGGGGATAAAGCTTATGCACTCGACCATTAATTAATACCTCCCCATAAAAAACCTCGCGAGGGAGTTCTTACGGGTGCATCTCAGTTTTGCAAATCCCTGAAAAAATAGCTAAAATGAAAAAGCTAGTAAAACCGTAAAAAAAACGA